>CAIUWU010000040.1 GCA_903902945.1 uncultured Pseudomonadota bacterium | reverse complement strand
GATTGAGGTCCAGAAAGGTTTTCAGCTTTTCGACATCGACTACCGCCAGTTCGCAGGCGGTGACCGCTTTGACCGTGGCGCTGTGCGGTTCCTGATCAAAAAAACAGGAGTGGGCAAACTCATCATCGTCGAACAATTCGCACAGGCCGGATAGCATTTGCCGGTTTTCAGAAATTTCAACCCGGGTACAAACCGACAGTTTGCCGTTGAGGATGACATAAATCGCTCGTCCACGTTCACCTTCGGCGAACACGATTTGCTCGGCAGCATAGTGCTGGCGATGCCAGTATTCACCTTCCGGGAATTCCGGCAGGTCCAATAAAGTTTTAAGGCTTATTTCTGCAAAAGACTGGGTCATTACTGATCACTGCTAAGGGGTTGGAAGAAAAGACGGTAGGCATTATCGTTGAATCCCGGTATTACATAAACCGATTTAGGCGAGATCCTCTTTATGCAGTCCATCCTGAGGCAGGGTTGGCAACTGATAATCGCTAAAACGCGCCAACAAATCACTACTACTGTTTTCGATTAGCAAAAGCTCACGGTGGCGGCTTTTAAAAAACTGTTCCTGATGCATATGAGTCAGAAATTTCAGTAAGTCATCATAATAACCGGCCACGTTCAGTAGCCCGATGGGTTTGTTGTGGAACCCCAGCTGGGCCCAGGTCCAGATTTCGAACAATTCTTCCAACGTGCCGATACCGCCGGGCAGGGCAATGAAGCCATCGGCCAGTTCCGCCATCAGCATTTTGCGTTCATGCATGGTTCGGGTGATGTGCAGTTCGGTCAAATTCGGATGTACCACCTCCTGATGCGACAGCGCTTGGGGGATGACTCCGGTTACCCGACCGCCCAGCGCCAGTACCTGATCGGCAATCGCACCCATGACGCCGATGCTTGCGCCGCCGTAAACCAAGCCAATTTCGCGGCTTACCAAGTCTTCCGCCAATTGTCTGGCGGCATAACGATAAACGGCGTGTTTACCAGTACTGGAGCCGCAATAAACACAGATAGTTTTCAGCTGTTGCATGGTCATTTCCTTTTGTATTCAGCAGGCGGCGATTCTAAATCGATAAGGCTTGCGTGACATTGTGATTTTTCTATTTCACGGTAGCTTGACTGGCAAGGTAATCGTTAAGGTTGCCTTTTTTCCTGTATTAACAAGCTATTAGCGTATAGAGGTGGTTGTTATGTTTAGAATGTTATTGGAAGTGGTGATGGTATTCGGACTGATAGGCGGGTTGTTGTTGGTGAACAAAACCCTGGCCAGAGAAAGCAAGGCTAACCGGGCAGCAGCCAGACTGGCTGAAATGGACGATGATTAACAGCAGCAACTGATTTTAAGCGGCATACCCGGCGTATGCCGCTTAAGTCATCCAATCAATCGATAGCTTAGCGCTATCGATCCACGCATAAATCATTACAAGTATTTTTCGATCAGCATTTCCCGGATTTCATCGGTAATCTTCGAACCCCGTAAGGCGCACTGCGACTTAATTGATCGGTGCAGGCTGGCTGGAATATCAATTGTCAGGCGCTTGAACTCGTCGCGACTGTTGTCTCCCGAGTGCCTAGTTTGGTTTTGATCTGAAAGGCTATTTTCTGTCATTGATGATCCTGTCTTTAACTGCAAATCTGTACAGTCCATAGTAAGGAAAACTTGTGTGAGTAAAAAAGAGGGGGTGTTCTTGTTTTTAGCAAAAAATATTCTTATTTTTTGTCAAATTTATCAGTATGACGAAGGTTTTGAGTAGTCAATCTGACTAATAAAGCTTGATTGGGGTTGTTTTTTGGTGATTTTTAGTTACATAAAGATATTTAATTTTATTAAAAGATCGATTTATTTAGGGTATAAGTCAAATTTTAAGAAAAATTTATCATTAATTTAAGAATAAAAAATTTTCTCTGGCAGTATCTCCGGGGTATTCTGGTGGGCTTTGAGCGAACAACGCTTGATATACTGCAAATTAATTATTCTTGATCAATGGATAGCAAAAACATTCTAGAAAACAATGTGATAGGTTTTGCCTTTTATCTGGCTCCGCTCGGGATGGCTCTGGTATCCCCGGCCGGTACCTTTCTAGAGGTTAATTTCAGATTCTGCGAATTATTCAACAGACCCCGTGAGGATTTTATTGGCAAATCTTTCTCCGATTTCACCTTTGTAGACGATCAGGAGGAAAGCTTAGAGAATCTAAGGCTGTTGAACGCCGGCAAAATAGATACCTGCAGACAGGAAAAACGCTATCTGTTACCAAATGGATCGATGATTTGGTTTAACTTGCATGTTAAAGCACTCACCAACAGCCATAATGAAGTTCAGTATTTTTTGTCAACTTTTGAAGATATTTCGCTGCGCAAGGCGGTTGAAGAAAAAAACTATCTGATGCAGCAACAGTATCAAGCGGTACTAGCCACTTCCTGGGATGGCTTTTGGATTGTCGATCTGACTGGACGCATTCTCGAAGTCAACAATGCCTATTGTCAGATGACCGGCTATTCTCGTGAAGAACTGATCAATATGAAAATTAGCGATATGGAAGCTAATCAAAGCGCCGATCAGATTGATCAGTATATGCGGATTGTTATGGATAAAGGTCAGCTGTCTTTTGAAACCGAACATTTCACTAAGCAAGGTTCGCGGATTCCCATTCGGGTTAATGCCAATTACTGTCCGCATATCGGCGATAAGATCCTGGCCTTTTTCCATGATCTATCCGAAGAAAAAGAGATCAGTGATGCTTTGGTATTTTCCACCCATCAGAACCGGAAAATTGAAAAACGGGCGCGTTCGGCCGAATCGGCGCTGGTGAGTGTCAGCGAAACTACTTTACGCGACATTGGTTGCGAGCTGCATGACGATCTGGGACAGGATCTGACCGCCGGTTCTCTGATTGCCGAAAATATTGCCAATCGGCTGGTAAAAGAGGATGTCAACAGTGTGCAGGATATTCGCAATCTGTCCAGGATGCTGAGTAAGTGTGTTTATAAACTCAGAAGAATCACTCATGGTTTGTATCCGACCGAATTGGAGGAAATCGGTTTGCCGCGCATGCTCAGAAAGCTGGTTCAGGATTGGAACGCAACTGGCAAAATCGATGCGGTTTATCAGGAGAATGTGCGGTTTTACACCACCGATTATGAGCAGTGCCTGCAGTTGTACCGGATTGCTCAGGAGGCCGGTAAGAACGTGTTGTCGCATTCCCGTGCCAGACACATGCTGGTTGAATTTAACTGTAATCAGCAACAGATAGAACTGAAAATTACCGATGACGGTGTCGGGATATCCGGTGCCGGACTGAAAAAACTCGAATCAGGCATAGGCATCAGAACCATGAAGGCGCGTGCCGATCTGATCGGTGCCGTATTTGTAATGCAGCCCAATCCGTCTGTGGGGATGCACGTAGTTGTAACTCTTAATAAATAAGGAATTAGCAGCGCTATGATGAAGATTATGATTGTCGATGATCACCCTATCGTCGTTTCGGGGTTGGTGTCGTTGATTGAGCATGAACCTGACATCCGGGTGTGCTGTACCGCGCATTCTGCCAAAGAAGCTTTGGAGAAAATTTCTGTAGCAACCCCGGATCTGGCGATTGTGGATTTGTCGTTGGTCGACGCCTCCGGTTTGGTATTGATTGGCAAATTGTTAAGACTGGTTCCACAGTTGCGGATACTGGTGTTATCGATTCATGATGAAACCGTTTATGCCGAAAGAGTGATTCAGGCCGGTGCTCACGGTTATTTGATGAAAGATGAAGCGGTGCCGGTACTGGTATCGGCATTGCGCTGCATTGCCAGTGGTAAGTTATTTGTCAGCGACCGGATGCGCGATATCTTGTTGAGAAATCAGTTTAAAAAATCCCGTTCGCCATCGCCTAAAACCAATGACACCGAAGAATCGGCGATCGACAAGTTATCGCAAACCGAGGTGATTGTGCTGCAAATGCTGGGCGAAGGTAAATCGCCGCGCGAGATTGCGGCCGCCTTGAACAGAAGCCTGAAGACCATTGATTCCCATCGTTTTAGCATCCGTAAAAAACTGGGTATCGCCGATAGTCATGCGTTGACACAAATGGCGAATTTTCTGCTCAAAAATCAGTCTTGTAATAACGTGGTCTGATGAGTGCTGCTATGCTTTCAAATTGGCCTTGATTAAGATGAATATCGCGCAGATCAAATCGGTACTGGTGTTTCTGCTATTTGCGGTGATTGGCTTTGGCCCGATTTCGCCCGGTTGCCTGATCGGCATGTACATCGTGCTGGCTAGGCCGGCCTGGTTTGCGAAACTGGCTGATGCGGTTTATGCCGGTAAAGCGGCTGCCGACTGGCAAGCGCCGTTAAATGCCGGTTCTAGTCATCAGGTTCGGCTGAAAGCCTTTCTGTCGTTACTGACCCTGTTCATCATCGATATTCTGCCGGTTCCGGTGACGCCGGTGATTGCTTTGCTGATTATTTTCAGCAGACCGCTCTGGTTTTATCAATTAGTCAAACGGGTGTATCAGTGATTTCTGCGCAATTGATTGCCGATATTCG
>CAIUWU010000039.1 GCA_903902945.1 uncultured Pseudomonadota bacterium | reverse complement strand
GTCACGGTTGCGGTAGCCAATACGGCGCCGGTTGCCTGCAGTACACCGTCGCAATTGATTGCTAATCCCGGTTTTGAGACCGGCACGGCTGCTCCCTGGGTATCCAGCGCCGGCGTGATTGATAACTCAAGCAGCGTTCCAGCTCATACAGGTAGCTGGAAAGCCTGGCTCAACGGATACGGTACAACCCATACCGATGATCTATATCAACAGGTTACCATTCCGGTAGATGCCTGTTCGGCAACGCTGAGTTATTGGTTGTGGTTGACTTCGTCTGATACATCGAAAACAGCAGTCGATAAACTGACTGTGACCATTAGCGATGTGGCTACCGGTAAAACCCTGGCAACCCTGGCCAGTTATTCGAATTTGAATAAAACGGCCAGTTATGTCGCGAAAAGCTTTAACTTGTTAGCCTATAAAGGTAAAACCATTAAATTGTTATTTCATGGTACTGAAAATAAATCATTGCCAACTAATTTTATTGTCGATGATGTCAATATTGATATTACCCGTTAGATATCAGCTAAACAGAGTTAATTAATCAGGTTGTTGTATGAAGCGTATTAAGCGAGTGATAGCCTTCACCGGCTGCTTATTAACTCTGGGTTGTAATGGTTTTGGCAATCAGATAGGGTCGGGCCAATATGATTATTCGGTCATAGAAACCGGCGTCAATAGCTCGATCCCGGATGAGCGCTTTGTCATGTTTCGCGATCAAGACAGTTTTAAATCGATGTGGATGGAGCATCATTCGGCTTCGCCGACGGAAATGCCTGCTCTGGATTTTCAGAATAATATGGTAATCGGCGCTTTTGCTGGTAGTAAACCTTCCGGCGGATATCAATTAGAAATCACAGAAATTAAAGAAGATCAGGCCAATTTAGCCGTCGTCTTGCTATTAAAACAGCCTGATGCCGGTTGTATGGTAAGTTCTGTGATGACCCAGCCCTATGTTATTGCCTTGACTCGACAGTCTAAATTGCCGGTTAAATTCAAGGTTTTAAACAGTACCTATAAATGTGAATAATTGAATATTCATCTCAATCAGTATTTATCTAGATGTTAGTCAGCAGTCTCGATTCGGTTGATATTATTGTTTAATTTCATTCCCGTGCTGGCTATGTTTGACAGAGCAATATGATTTGTTTTGTTTAGCAAAATTAGCAAGGCTGTTGTCAAAACAGCCTTGCCGTCTGCATGTCAATTCTGATTGCGATCAATTTCCAAACATCAGTTAACCGTTTGTGTTAATGCCGCGCTGACACTCGCGTTATTGTTGCTATCTCCGGGATAGGAGGCGCTGATACTGTGAGTGCCTTTTGCTAATTTGCTGGTACTAAAGGTTGCTTTCCCTGACGCAACCGTGCCGGTACCCAATTTGCTTGCACCATCCATAAAACTCACTGAACCGGTCGCAGCACTACCGCCGCTCACTGTCGCGGTAAAGCTAACTGATTTACCGGCGGTTGAAGGATTGAGGCTGGAAGTCAGGGTGGTAGCCGTTACAGCCTTAGTAATGACCTGGGTAATAGTCGCACTGGTACTGGTCAGATTATTGCTGTCGCCAGCGTATACCGCTTGAATCAGATGCGAACCGACCGCAAGTGTGCTGGTGGTAAAGCTGGCGCTGCCATTCGTCAGGGTGGCAGAACCTATTGTGGTTGTGCCATCGACAAAATTGACTTTGCCGCTCGCTGATGAACCGCCCGATACGGTTGCGGTCAAGGTAAGCGCTTGTCCTTTAGTGGTGCTGGCTAAGTTGGAGACGACAGCGACAGTAGTGGTTGCTTTATTGATGGTTTGTGACAAGGTCGGACTGACGCTGGCAGTATTGTTGCCATCGCCGGCATAAGCTGCGCTGATAGTGTGGTTTCCTGCTATCAGAGTGCTGGTGGTGTAAGTGGCCAGATTGCCTGATACGCTGGCCGTAGCCAGTGTGCTGCTACCGTCTTTGAATGTAACGGTTCCGGTCGGAGTATTGCCGGTAATCGTGGCGCTGAAAGTGACTGCGCTGCCATAAGTTGCCGGATTGAGCGAAGACGTCACTGCGGTGACACTATTGGCTTTTACGGCCAGCGTCGCCGGCGTGCTGGTGACTGTTCCCTGCGTGTTACTGATCACCACCGTATAGGAGCCGGCATCGCTGAGCTGGACCGGATTGAGAGTCAGCGTGGCGCTATTGGTTCCAACCGCTGTGGTGCCACGATACCATTGATAAGTCGGCGCAGGGTAAGCACTTGCGGTGACGCTAAATGTTGCCGCCGCACCCTGATTGACACTCTGATTCGTCGGTTGTTTGCTGATGATAGGTGCCTGATTCACCGTCAATACTGCCGCGGTACTGGTGACAGTGCCGGCAGGATTACTGACCTTGACGGTATAGCTGCCCGCCGATGTCAAGCTGACATTCGACAGATTCAAGGCGCTGCCGGTTTTTCCACTCAAGATGAGATTGTCTTTGTACCACTGATAGCTCAGGGGGCTGGTGCCGGTGGCGATCACACTCAAACTGACATTGCTGCCGGCATTGACAGTTTGTCCGGCTGGCTGGCTAGTAATGCTCGGCGGGGTTAAGACGCTGATGGCAATAGCCGGTTTACTGGCAAGCGCTCCAAAACTGTTGCTGGCTAGAACCACATAGCTGCCGCTATCGCCGGCAGTGGCAGAGGCAATATCAAAGTTGGCGGTTGTCGCCCCGGCAATCGGCCAGCCATTTTTATACCATTGATAACTGCTGGCATTGCTCGCGCTAGCCTTAAAGTGCAGCGCATCGCCACTAATAATTAAAGGATTAGGGGTGGTCGTAAAGTTGATCGAGCTGCCGGCGTTCTGGCTGAGAGTCGCCATCACGCCGCTGGGGGCGGTTCCGGTTCCGCTAATCGTTATATTGGCTGTCGATGCTTTGACAACAGTGCCGACACTGACATCATTGCTGTTTTTACTGCCGTCATAGCCCGAGAAAGTAAAGCTGTCTGTGCCGCTAAAGCCTTGATCCGGAAAATATGTGGCAATGCCATCTTTTAAGCCGACGCTACCGTGTTGAGCCTGGGTCAGGATACGCAGTGTTACGCCGGCAACATTACCCGGTATGACCAAATCAAGTGGATTGTTTTGGGCGGTAACTCCGCTGACCCCGGCTGTTGACGGAGCGGCACTGGTATTGCTGTTGCTGCTGTTCGGGCCGTTATGGCATGAATAACAACCTACCGTGGCTCCCCGGTAAAATTTCTGGCTGAATTTGTCATTAAAGCTTCTGTCGCCCTGAACTCGGGACAGGACAGTGCCTCTATAGTCTGTACCGTGGCAGGACTGACAATTGGCCAGACCAACCTGAGAAACCACATCATGATGGCTGTCTACCCAGTTTTGATCGAGAGCATGCATGCCATGAGGCCCGCCCATAGGCGTGGATGGTGTCCAGCCACTGGTTGTATGGCAAGACTTGCATTCCACATTCATGCCGGTATGGCCTTGCAGGGCGATATTACGCACGTTGTCATTTTGATGTGAGGAAGGAAACTCGGCATGAGTCGAGCCATGGCAGGCAGAGCATTGCAAATTGCCGTGACCTTTAGAGAATCGATATAAAGAAACGCCGGCTGCAGGCGTATCAGGATTAGTGGCGAAGGTTTGATTCGATACGCTACGCACCGGACTGCCGGGTTGGGTGTTATCAAACACCGACAAATAACGAATCTGGCCAGCGTTAGATGTGGCGGTGCCGGTATGGCAGCTTTGACAATTCGGTTCTTGCAGCCAACCGGTTCTGGCAGGGTTGCCAACCTGACTCATATTGCCGTGGCAACTTTGACATTGCATTTCCATAGAGCCATCGGCCGCCACAGCACTGCCCATCGCACCTCTGAGACATTTGGTTGCTGATCCGGGGTGGCACTCATAGCAGGCGCTTCGATTGCTATCACTATCCAGCGCAATCCCGCCGGGAGGCGTGGTTGAGGCATGTCGCGAGTGCATTGATGAGGTAAGGCTGGGCGTGGTTGCATAGCCTGGGGTGCCTAATGCTTCAGAGGCATGACAAGACGCACACATGACTGGTTTAGGCGGCGTTTTAATGGCATTGGCATATAAGCCGTCAGCGATATTGAGAGAATTCAATGCCGCTGTGTATAGGGGCTGGCCGCTAAATACATCGTCATGTTTTTTCAGAATGTTTAAGCGGACTTCTCGATCCGGGTTGGCATTGGTAATCCAGCCGGCTGATGGTTTGGCTGGGCTGGTGTTATTGGGATCCGTACCAGGTGCGTGACAGCTTTTGCAGCTCATTTCATCGGAAACCGGCACCACGATGTCGGTTTGGGCGACCGGAGTCAGTGGATTTGCAGTGCTCCATGCTTTCAGTCGCATCATGGGATAAGTGTTTTTGTTGCCACTATTATCATAAGGGGTAATCGGGATACCTTCGGCATGAAAGCTTTTCTCAGGGGCTCCCGGCTGACCGCTATACATGGGTTGCGGGGTATTAGATGCTCCCGGCATGCTGCAGTTATACGGCGATGACACCAAGCCAACATCGGCATTCCAGTTGCTCGGTAAGCCGAGCAAGGTCGGTGCAAAGGTTGCCCAGTCGCTTTTAGCTATCGAGGTGGTGTTGATCGAGCCGCTGGGATCGTTGATTGCTTCGTAAGTCAGCCGGTAACCGCTGCTTACGGGATCGATGATCAATTTGCCATCGACAATCAGTTGCGCTTCGATAGTGTTGTAGGGTGGAAGAATACCGAATTCGCCATATCGCGAATCCATACAATGCATGCCTAAATTGTTCCAGCCCAAAATCACCGCTTTAGGGGCTGCCGACAGGTTGGGGATTTGCCAGAAAAACATCAGCAGCAAAGCTAGGAGCGAGAGGGTGGGTGATTTTTTCATGGCAGGCCCTTCACAATAAAAGTGATTCAGAATATTCAGATATAGAAACTTTTATCATAGCGATTGGTGTTTTTGAATGACTGGCCATTGCGTCGAAATCGGTAAATAAGGTGTTTTTATTTAACTAATTGTTTGTGAATGATTTTTTTAAGGAATGTGGAAAAACTTTCATGCACATTTCCTTAAATAAGTTGTGGTTTTGCTTTTGTGGATCAATGCCAATCGGTTCGGCGATTTTGAGGTTTTTAGGTTTGAGCGGCTTTGTTGCACAAATCGACCTTCATCTCCATGGTATAGACAAATCCACTGATTCCGACATTGAATGGCTAGGCCCACACCGACGAAATATCGAACCACCCATTGGCGAGACTACAATCGATCTTTGAAGCAGCGTGGTGATCTATTGCTCTGGATTGATAAAGAAATGGATGGGCTAGCTCCTGCCAGCGGCAAGCGGGGGCGAGCAGAAAAATTCTCGGATGCGGCTATTCAGTTATGCCTCATGGTTAAAAACCTATTCGGGTTGGGGCTACGCCAAGTCACCGGTATGGTGGAAAGCTTATTGAAACTATCCCACCTGAATTGGCCGACGCCGGATGACTCAACACTGTGTCGTTGCCAACAGCGTTTGCAGGTGTATATTTCCTATCGGGCAAATCCCAACGGTTTGCATTTATTGGTCGATAGCACGGGTGTGAAAATGCTGGGTGGAGGTGAATGGAAAGCCCAGAAGCACGGTGCCGAGTATCGTCGGCAATGGCGTAAGGTTCACTTAGCCATTGATGCGGAAACCGTGGAAAGACAATACGCCCGGAGCCCAAGCACGAAACGAAACATTACACGCCAGGCGAAAGTTGGGTCGAGCTATCTGGAAAAAATGGAGCGGCTATCATCGCCGTAGCTTGGTTTAAACTAAGATGCGTTGCTTCAAGTTGTTGGGTGAGCGCGTCAGTGCACGAAACTTCAATAGCCAAGTCACCGAATTACAGATTCGAGCTGCGCTGTTGAATCAGTTTACCGAGTTGGGTAGGCCGATGACTGTGATCGCACCCTAAATCCGCTCTGCTGATTAGGGTAAGGGGAAATTGGGTTTTTACTGGCTTGATGCAATAAAGCCGCTTAGGCCCGGTTTAATCCTGGCTTGGTGGGCAGTGGAGGGTAGGTTTTATCAAATGGAATTTTGGCGCAATTTGAATTCTAGCGGTGATTTCTGAAATGGCTAAACCGCCAATTTACC
>CAIUWU010000038.1 GCA_903902945.1 uncultured Pseudomonadota bacterium | reverse complement strand
TAACCCACGACGCCGTAAACGACATGCGCTGCCGCTTCCTGCAATTTGGCCGCCAGTCCGATATTGTCTTTTTCATCGAAACGGGCGCGCAATTCGATCACCACCGTTACTTCTTTACCGGCTCTGGCTGCTTTGATCAGTGCGGCCACAATCGGTGAATCGACCCCGGTACGATATAAAGTCTGTTTGATCGCCAGGACATCGGGATCAGCAGCGGCCTGGCGAATGAAGTCGACTACCGGCATGAACGATTCGTAAGGATGATGCAGCAAAATATCCTGTTTACGAATCGCGGCGAATACATCTTTGCTGCTGCGGCCCAGACTGTTGGGAACACTGGGCTTGAATGACGGAAATTTTAAATCGGCACGCTCCACCAAACCATAAATGGTCTGGATACGGCTTAAATTGACCGGACCGGTCGCCAGAAACACCTTGTCGGCACTCAGATCAAAACGCGCTCTGAGAAATTTGATGGTTTCATCGGGGCAGTTGGCATCGATCTCCAATCGGACTTCGTCGCCGTAGTTACGCATTGCCAGCTCGCCGGCTACCGCCATCATCAGGTCATCAATCGCATCGTCATCGACAAAAAAATCGCTGTTACGGGTTACCCGGAACTGATGGCAACCGGTAACCGTCATGCCTTTGAACAAATCGTTGATAAAGGCGTGAATGATGGAAGACAAAAACACAAAATCGCAAGGGCCGCTTTCAGTTTCAGCCGCCGGCAACTGAATGATGCGGGGTAAGGCTCGCGGCGCCTGCAGAATCGCCCGGCCGCTGTTACGACCAAACGCATCTTTGCCAGTCAGCGAAATGATGAAATTCAAACTTTTGTTGAGAATGCGCGGAAACGGGTGCGCTGAATCCAGGCCGACCGGGGTCAGAATCGGCAGCAGTTCTTCATTAAAATATTTTTCCAGCCAGCTGCGCTGTGCCGGCGTCCATTTATCCCGTCTGACGAAGTGAATGTTTTCATTGGCCAGTCGGGGAATCAGAACGTCGTTGAGTATCCGATACTGTTCGGCAACCAGGGCGTGGGCTTTGACGGCGATTCTATCGAGCTGTTCATTGATGGTCAGGCCATCGCTGCTGATGACATGGGCATCCATTTCGGCCATTTGCAGCAGGCTGGCAACCCGGACTTCATAAAACTCATCGAGATTGGAACAGGAAATGCAGAGGTAATTGAGGCGTTCCAGTAAGGGAATCGATTCGTCCAGTGCTTGCGCCAGTACTCGGACATTGAATTCCAGAAGACTGAGTTCGCGGTTGATATAAAACTCGGGACTGCTGAGATCGATAGCTGTCATGCGCTGCAAACCTGTGTGGATGATGATTGCCGGATTATAGAGCAAAAAATCTGCCGGATTGTGACGGTTTGCTTGTTATGCCGGCTTGTTAGGCTGGGCCGGTTGGCGTACTGGCTGTGATGATAGAGTTGCTTGTTTGGTTTTGTGTGCGGTGCACAGTGTTTGAGTACCAGTTGGCAGTCCGGCGGGGCGGTACTTTCTCTGCCCGGCCAAAACAAGTACCCAAAGCAAAATGCCGCCGCGCTGTCGCTGGCTTGCTGCGCCGTCAGGCCTGATATCGTGGCAATCCGGGTAAGTTCCGGTCTCAGACCTGATTGCTTGGCGGTATAGAGGATTTTGTCAATATCGCTGGTCTGCGTTGGATTGGCGGGTATTTGTTATAATCGCCGACAATTTTTTGAGCCTTAAATCCAAACATGAATTTTCCTACCATAGAATCATTTGTCGGCAACACGCCGCTGGTCCGCTTGCAGCGGTTGCCAGGGGCTAGCACCAATACCATTCTGGTCAAGCTGGAAGGCAATAATCCCGCCGGTTCAGTTAAGGACAGGCCGGCTTTAAGCATGATTCAGCATGCCGAAGCCCGTGGCGAAATCAAACCCGGCGATTGCCTGATCGAGGCCACCAGCGGTAATACCGGTATTGCGCTGGCAATGGCTGCGGCGATCAAAGGTTACAAAATGGTGCTGATCATGCCGGACAACATGAGTGCCGAGCGGATTGCTTCCATGAAAGCCTATGGTGCCGAGATCATTCTGACGCCGGCCGCCGGCAGTATGGAAGCGGCGATTGATCTGGCCAGAGCTATGGAAGCACAAGGCAAGGGCCGGATTTTGGATCAGTTTGCCAATCCTGATAATCCCCTGGCCCATTATGAATCCACCGGTCCGGAAGTCTGGCGCGATACGCAGGGTACTGTGACTCATTTTGTCAGTTCCATGGGTACCACCGGTACCATCATGGGAACCTCCAGATATCTGAAACAACAGAATCCGGCGATTGAGATTGTCGGTGTTCAGCCGGAAGGTGAATCCAAGATTCCCGGCATTCGGCGCTGGCCGCAGGAGTATCTGCCCAAAATTTATGACGCCAGCCGGGTTGACCGGATTATCGAAGTCGATCAGCAATCCGCCGAAGACACCACCCGCGCACTCGCTGCGGTGGAAGGCATTTTCGCCGGTGTTTCCTCCGGTGGTGCTGTTTATGCCGCGCTGCAATTATCCAAGCAAGTCGAAAATGCCGTAATCGTGGCGATTGTCTGTGATCGCGGTGATCGATATTTATCGACCGGTATCTTTCCTGATTAATAACCCTGGCGGCAGTCCTGAACGGCTGTCGCCCCGCATGCAAACTCCATGGCACATAAAAAAAAGCTCCCTCAAGAACCGGTTAACACCACCATTGAATCTCTAACCCATGATGGTCGTGGCGTCAGTCATGTCAACGATAAAGTCGTGTTCATCGATGAAGCGCTGCCCGGTGAGACGGTCGATTTCGTCTATACCGATATTCGCCGCGATTATGCCGAAGGCAAAGTCGTCAAACTCTATAACCGTTCCGAGCAACGGGTTGATCCGCAATGCCCGCATTACGGTGTCTGTGGCGGTTGCAGTTTTCAGCATGTCGCTGATGAACAGCAGATCCGCATTAAAGAACAACTGTTGGGCGAACAGTTCCGCCGGATTGGCAAAGTTGATATTCCGCAAATCTGGGAAGCGCTGACCGGTCCGCACTGGGGCTATCGGCGCAAGGCTCGGATGGGGGTTAAATTTGTGGCCAAGAAAAACCGGGTACTGGTCGGCTTTCGTGAGCGCCGCAATCCGTTCCTGGCCGAAATCGACAGCTGTAAAGTGATGCATCCGCTGGTCGGTGAGAATCTGATCAATCTGGGCGATATGATTGCCAAGCTGTCGGTCAGAGACAAGATTCCGCAAATCGAGGTCGCGATTGGCGACAATCAATGTGTGCTGGCATTTCGGGTGCTAGAGCCCCCGACCGCTGCCGATAAACAGATTTTGCGCGAATTTGGTCGCCAGTACGGGATGAGTATTTGCCTGCAGCCCAAAGGCCCCGACACCATAGTGCCGCTGGAAGGCGAGCCGGAAGTGATCCCGCAATATGCCTTGCCGGAGCAAGGTGTGGAGTTTGTGTTCAGACCGGCGATGTTTACCCAGGTCAATTACGAGATCAACCGCAAAATGATTAGCCGGGCGATCGCGGCGCTGGAACTGAACCGTGACGACCGGGTGCTGGATTTATTCTGCGGGCTGGGTAATTTCACTCTGCCGTTGGCGACTCAGGCCGGTTTCGTGGTGGGGATCGAAGGTGATTTGCCGCTAGTAAAACATGCCCGGCACAATGCGGAGCGCAATCAGCTGAGTAATGTCGAATTTCATGTCGCCGATCTGACCAAGGATGTCAGCGATCAGCCCTGGAGCAAGCAAAAATTCAATAAAGTGTTGCTGGATCCTTCGCGGGCCGGCGCTTCGGAAATTCTGCACAATTTCCGCCACTGGCAGCCCGAGCGGATTGTTTATGTGTCCTGCAATCCATCGACACTGGCGCGGGACGCCGGGATTCTGGTTAATGAGCTCGGTTATACACTGGTGAAAGCCGGGGTAATGGATATGTTTCCGCAGACTGCGCATGTCGAGTCAATCGCTCTGTTTGTCAAAGCCTGATGTCGTTAGCCGCTGACCACTATCTGGATATTTCGATTGCCGAGCAACTGTTGCGGGTGATTGAGCGCGGGCAGGTGGTTGCCGAGTTTCCGGTGTCAACGGCTAAGAATGGTCCCGGTCAACAAAAAGGCAGTGAATGTACACCTACCGGTTGGCATCAGATCCGGGCCTGTATTGGAGCCGATCAACCTATCAATGCAGTGTTTATCGGTCGGCGTCCCACGGGTGAAATTTACTCGCCGGCGCTGGCGCAGCAATATCCGCAACGCGACTGGATTCTGACCCGCATTCTCTGGCTGGGCGGGCTGGAGCCGGGCAAAAATCGTTATGGCAATCTTGATAGTGCCTGGCGCTATATTTATATTCATGGTTCGCCGGATCATGAAATCAACGGGCAGCCACTGTCGCATGGCTGCGTCCGGATGCTTAATGCTGATCTGCTTGCTTTATTCGCACGGGTCAAAGCAGGCTGGCGGGTGTGGATTCATGTCTGAGACCTTGATGCAGCGGATTGCGCTGGGTATCGAATATGACGGCAGCGCTTATGCCGGCTGGCAATGGCAGACCGGTAAAGCCACCGTGCAATCGGCGCTGGAGGCTGCGTTAAGTAAAATTGCCAATCAGCCGGTCACGGTGCATTGTGCCGGACGCACCGATGCCGGGGTTCATGCCTTCGAGCAGGTTGTGCATTTCGATACCGATCTGCCCAGGCCTTTACAGGCTTGGCTCTTGGGGGGCAATAGTCATTTGCCGGATGATATTCGTATTACTTTCGCCAGCAAGGTAGCGGCTGATTTTCATGCTCGCTACAGCGCGATTGCCCGCTGTTACCGTTATGTGATTCTGAACCGGCCGATGAAATCGGCTTTGCTTCGTACCCAGGCAACCTGGTGTTATCCGCCACTGGATGCCGACCGAATGCAGCAGGCCGCGCAACATTTGCTGGGCGAACATGATTTTTCCTCGTTTCGTGCGCATAGCTGTCAGTCCAAGAGTCCCAAGCGTTTGATGTATTTCATTGATGTTTATCGGCAGCAGGATAAGGTGATCATTGATATCTGTGCCAATGCCTTTTTACATCATATGGTGCGAAATATTGTCGGCACGCTGATGGAAATCGGTGCCGGTAAACAGCCGGTTGACTGGACATTGGCTTTGCTGGCGCTCAAGGATCGCAATCGTGCGGCGATGACCGCTCCGGCACACGGTTTGCATTTGCTGGCGGTGTATTATCCGCCGCATTATGGGCTGGATGCCCATCCGCTGTTCGCCAGACTGCCGGCCGATGCCGCCCGATTTGACTGATTCGACTCCCATTGCTTAAAACCATGCACTCAGCGAGTGAGGGTTTTTCAAGGCAATACGGTCGGGCTGGTTTGTATTGCCAGGGCAATTCCACTAGAATTGCCCCCCATTCTTGACAGGCTTGCCGCCTGCGATGAATTGTCCTAACTAACCTCAATCGATCGTGAATCGATCATGATTGGCTTTTGTGGCTTCTCCACACAGTTAGATATTTGTTTTTTATTCTCTGGCGTAAGGTCTGATGAAACAGAAATTTTTGCTCATGGTATTGTTTTTGCCTGTGTTTTTAACCGGTTGCAGCAGCGGATTACTGGGGTCTGACTCTGAAGTTGCTCCGCAAAAAGTGACAGCCAAAAAAACCGCTCCCAAAAAACCGGTAACCGAAGCCAAAAAATCGCCTCAACCTAAGCCGGGTAGCGGAAATGCAACTGCGACCTATGCAATCGAAGATCATAAAAGCCAGTTTAAAGTGGAGTCGACACTGCCCATGTTTCAGGGGGAACTGACTACCCCTCCGCAGCAGGCACCGGGTCAGCAAAATGTATTAGCGGTACCCAGTGAACAGCTGGCGTCACCGGTAACCGCTGCAGCAGCCTTGGCTGCAAGCGGTGCGGGATCTGCCGCTGCTGCGGCGGTTCAGTCAGCAGCGGTCAGTCCGGTGACCGTACCGTCGCTGGCGGCGCCTGCAGCTGCCGTGCCGCCCCTGACAGTGGCGACTATCGCACCCAATCTGGCGATTACCATCGAAGATGCCGTGATTCCGGCCGGTACTGCGCCGGCAGTGGTGGCCTTGGTCAATCAGGCGGATAGTAGTAAGAACCGTGGTGATCTGGATGGGGCAGTGGTCAATATGGAGCGGGCGATGCGTATCGATGCCCGTAATCCCATTATCACTTATAAGCTGGCGCAGTTACGTCTGGGGCAGAAGAAACCGCAACTGGCCGAAGATCTGGCCGGTAAGGCCGCGCTGCTGGCCGGTAGCGATCTGGAGATGAAACGTAAAAGCTGGCTGCTGATTGCTGAAGCCCGGCAGATGCAGCAAAACTATCAGGGTGCCAAAGACGCTAAATTGAAAGCGGAAAGCTTTTTTGGCCGCTAACGGTTGAAATGGCAGTGACCGAGATTGAAACCATTTTTGCCGAAGACGGCGCTTTGGCCGCTGTCATTTCTGGCTATAAACCGCGCCTTGCGCAAATTGAAATGGCCGAAACAATCATTTCTGCCATTAAATCCCAGCAAAATCTGATCGCCGAGGCCGGTACCGGCACCGGCAAAACTTTTGCTTATCTGATTCCGGCCATTTTGTCCGGCAAGAAAGTCATCGTTTCCACCGGGACCAAAAATCTGCAGGATCAGTTATTCAATAAAGACCTGCCGCTGATTCGCAAGGCACTGGCACGTTATCCGTTTCGTGCCAGTTTGCTTAAAGGCCGCGCCAATTATCTGTGTACTTACCGGCTGGATCAGGCGCTGAACACGGCTTTTGGCTACAGTCAGGATGACGCCCAGGCGCTGGCTAATATCAAAGCTTGGTCCAAACGCACCAAAAACGGCGATATTTCTGAAATTGCCGATGTCCATGAAGCCGATCCGGTTTGGTTGCATGCCACTTCGACGGCCGATAACTGTCTGGGACAAAATTGCCCCGATTATGAAGACTGTTTTCTCAATAAAGCCCGCAAACAGGCGCAGGAAGCCGATCTGGTGGTGGTCAATCATCACTTGTTATGCGCTGACTGGTCGATTCGCGAAACCGGTTTTGGTGAGCTGTTGCCTGCGCCCGAAGTGGTGATCATCGATGAAGCCCATCAGCTGGCGGATACCGCATCCAATTTTCTCGGCGTTACCGTGACCGGCAATCAGTTACAGGAATTGGCTGATGATACGCTGGCCGAGTATTTTACCGATGCCAAGGATATGCCGGATTTACGTACCGCTTGTGAAGACCTGCAGCATGAAGTCAAAGATTTGCGGCTGGCATTCGGTCTGGAATTGCGGCGCGGTGACTGGCAGGAAATCGTCGATAACCCCAAAATCGTCGCCGGGCTGGAGTCCTTGCAAAAACAGCTGGCGCGATTGACTGATCAGCTGGAGCGTGCCGCATTACGCAGTCATGGTCTGGAATCCTGTTTTGAACGGGCCGAAGAGCTGGATAGTCAGCTGGAAATGCTGATCAATGATCAGGATGGCCAGTGGATTAAATGGTATGAGACCTATAGCAAGTCATTTGCCTTGAGTCGTACGCCGCTGGATATTGCCAAGGAATTCCGTCAGTTCATGAAACGCCATTCGGCAACCTGGATTTTTACCTCGGCAACATTGAGTGTGGCCAATAAATTTCACCATTTCGCCAATAGTCTGGGGTTGAACGGCGCTTTGACCGATAGCTGGGAGAGTCCGTTTGATTATGCGCATCAGGCTTTGTTCTATCATCCGCGCGGTCTGCCGCAACCTAGCGATCCGGAATTTACCGACAAAATTATCGATTTTGTGTTGCCGGTGCTGAAAGCCAGTCAGGGCCGCGCCTTTTTTCTGTTTACCAGTCATCGTGCTTTACAGCGTGCCGCGCAGTTGCTGGAAGATAAAATCGCTTATCCCTTGCTGGTGCAGGGCAGTCGTTCCAAAGGTGTGCTGCTTGAGGAGTTCAAAAAATCCGGTCAGGCGGTATTGCTGGCCACGGCCAGTTTCTGGGAAGGGGTCGACGTCCGCGGTGATGCGCTGTCATGCGTGATTATCGACAAATTGCCGTTTGCTTCGCCCGGTGATCCGGTTTTAAAGGCGCGGATGGCGGCGATGGAAAAACAAGGGCGGAATCCGTTTTTTGAGCACCAGTTGCCCAGCGCCATCATCATGCTGCGCCAAGGGGTTGGACGGCTGATTCGGGATGTCGATGACCGCGGTGTGTTGATGGTCTGTGATCCGCGCTTGCTGAAACGGGCTTACGGGCAAATGTTTCTGGATAGTCTGCCGGCGATGAAACGCAGCCGTGAGCTGGCGGATGTGGAAGGTTTTTTTTCTAGCGAGGACAGGTCTTGAAATTATTAGCCGTTGAAACCTCAACCGACGCCTGCTCGGCAGCCTTATGGCTGGAGGGTGAAATTCGTCAGCAATTTGCGCTGGCACCACGCGAACATACCAAACTGATTCTGCCGATGATCGATACGCTGATGAGCGAAGCCGGGTTAAAACCGCAGCAGCTGGATGCGATTGCCGTCAGTCGCGGTCCCGGTTCGTTTACCGGAGTCAGGATTGCCGGAGCCGTGGTGCAGGGGATTGCCCTGGGGGCTGATTTGCCGGTAGTACCGGTGTCGACCCTGGCGGCGATTGCTCAGGATCACTTTAATCGCCAACCGCAATCTAATCTGGCCTTCACCGCTATGGATGCGCGGATGGAGGAGATTTTCTGGGCTTGCTTCAGTCGCAATTCAGACGGGCTGGCACAGCTGATCGGTGAAGAAGTGGTAACGCCGGCTGCAGACGTGGTTTTTCCGCAGGAGCCCGGTTATGGCGTCGGTTCCGGCTGGGGTGTTTATCAATCAATACTGTCCGACAGGCTAGGTGATAGTTTGTTAGGGCAAGATCCTGACGTTTGGCCCAGCGCGGCCTGTATCGTGCAACTGGCGGCTCACGATTATGCCAGCGGTCTGGCGGTGGCGGTTGAACAGGCAATGCCAGTTTATCTGCGCGATAAAGTCGCTAAAAAGCAAAGTGAAAGATAGATAAGGTACAATGCCGGCTGTTTTTAAGCCGTTCTGGTAGCAACAATGGCCCAGTTTTTTGAAATTCATCCGGATAATCCTCAGCAACGCCTGATCAAACAGGCGGTTGAAATCATTAACAAGGGTGGCGTAATTATCTATCCCACCGATTCTTCTTATGCTTTAGGCTGTCAAATCGGCGATAAAGCGGCAATGGATGCCATCCGCCAGATCCGTCGCCTCGATGACAAGCATAATTTCACGCTGTTATGCAGTGATTTAAGTCAGGTGTCTAACTTTACCAAAATGGGTAATGACGCCCACCGGCTGATCAAAAAGCTGACGCCGGGGCCGTTTACCTTTTTGCTGGATGCCACCCATGAAGTACCGCGCCGGTTACAGCATCCGAAGAAGAAAACCATCGGGGTGCGGATTCCCAATCATAATGTGGCGCAAATGTTGGTCAGCGAACTGGGTGAGCCTTTGTTGACCTCCACCTTGATTCTGCCGGGTGAAACCGAGGCGATGAATGATCCCTACGAAATCCGCCAGATTTTGGAACATCAGGTGGCGTTGATTATGAGCGTCGGCTATCTCGATCCGCAATTGACCACCGTAATTGCCTGTACTCATGAGGGTATGGAAATCGTCAGGCAGGGTAAAGGTCTGGCACCGATGCTGGAGAATTGAAATGATGGATGAATTGACGCTGGTGCAGCGGGTGGTGGTGTGGTTTTTACCGGTGGTGTTTGCGATTACCGTGCATGAAGTGGCGCATGGCTGGATGGCCAAACAATTTGGCGATACGACTGCCGATCGCGAGGGTCGGCTGACTTTGAATCCGCTGAAACATATCGACTGGCTGGGCACTATCATTATTCCCGGCTTGTTACTGCTGACTTTCACCGGTTTTATCTTTGGCTGGGCCAAACCGGTGCCGGTCGATGCGCGGTATTTTAAAAATCCGCGCCGGGCGATGGCGCTGGTGGCGCTGGCCGGACCGGTCTCGAATTTATTGATGGCGGTTTTCTGGGCATTGCTGGCCCGCCTGGGGGTATTGCTTTACGACTATGAGTTTATTGCCATGCCTTTGATTTACACCGGCGTAGCCGGTATCAGTATTAACCTGGTCCTGATGCTGATCAATCTGCTGCCGATTCCGCCACTGGATGGTAGCCGGGTGTTGTCGGGTTTGCTGCCGGACTATTGGGCTTGGCAGTTCAACCGGTTGGAACGTTTCGGGTTTTTGATTTTGCTGTTGTTGCTCAGCACTAATCTGCTGGGAGCGGTTTTACAATATCCGATGTTTTATGCCCAGCAACTGTTTTTCAGTCTGGCAGGTTTATAGCTCGTCATGAGCAGCGACGGCCAATTGGTAGCGATAGCAGAACCGGTTGCGATTGCGCTTGTTGCCGGTCAGCCTTATCAGGACATGCCTGATGATCTGTATATTCCACCCGATGCCCTGGAAGTTTTTCTGGATACCTTTGAAGGGCCACTGGATTTGTTGCTGTATTTGATTCGTAAGCAGAATCTGGATATTCTCGATATTCCGATTGCTCAGATTACCCATCAGTATATTGGTTATATCGAAATGATGGATCAGCTGCGGTTGGAGCTGGCGGCAGAATATCTGGTAATGGCAGCCTGGCTAGCGGAAATCAAATCGCGGATGTTGTTACCCAGACAGCCGGAAACTGAAGCCGAGGAAGATGATCCACGGGCTTTCCTGATCCGCAAATTACAGGAATATGAAGCCATAAAAAAAGTGGCGGAAGAAATTGATTTATTGCCGCGGCAAGAGCGCGATGTTTTTGACGCAGTTGTCGATGTGAGTACCATATCAGCCCGGCAAATCCAGCCGGATGTGGACTTGAAACAACTGTTACTGGCTTTTCAGGATGTTTTACGACGTGCCGAACGGCTTACCCATCATCAAATAACCAAAGAACCTCTATCAGTCCGTGAACGAATGGCAGCCATTTTGGAAAAACTTAACAGGTCAGATAGCCTCGCTTTCGCAGCGTGTTTTACCCGAGGTGAAGGAAAAAACGGAGTGGTTGTCTCGTTTCTTGCCATCCTTGAACTCAGCAAAGAAGGAATCCTCGACATTTTCCAGCAGCAACCCTACGGAGAGCTCAGCGTCAGAATCCGTAGCGCCGTCGCCGGATGATGGGGCTTTAGCGGTTGAACAGCCTATTACCGTTACCATCAGTCATGTCGAGTCTATCGAGTCGCTACAGCCTCAACCCAAGCCTAAAGCCAAACGTCAAAGCCAGCCTAAACCGTTACCGGTGTTGGTCAGACGTCGCGGGCCGCGATTGCCAGTCTGGCTGGATAAGGCCAACGGCTGGACTTATCGGGTTGATGTCGCCCGTGTCGAGCGGCCTGATTCGGCACCGGAAGCTGCTGTGGAAACAGTATTCATTAATAGTCATATAGAGTGTGATGTGAATATTAAGCGTATCGTTGAAGCCATGCTGTTTGCGGCTAACAAGCCAATGACGGTGAAACAGATTCAGGAAACCTTTCCTGAATGGTCACAACCCGTCAGCGCTGATATTGTGGCTGCGCTGCAATCGATAGCCGAGGATTATCAAGACCGGCCTATCGGGCTGAAGCAGCTGGCCAGTGGTTATCGGTTTCAGGTCAAAGAAGGCATGGCGGATTGGGTGTCGCGCTTGTTTGAAGAGCGGCCGCCGCGTTATTCGCGGGCTTTATTGGAAACTATGGCCATCATTGCCTATCGCCAGCCGGTCACCCGCGGCGAAATCGAGGATATTCGCGGTGTCAGCGTTAGTACCAGTATTGTGCAGACTTTGCTGGAACGCGAATGGATACGAGTGATTGCGCATAAAGAAGTGCCGGGGCGACCCGCGTTGTATGGCACTACCAAACAATTTCTGGATTATTTTAATTTAACCTCATTAACTGATTTGCCGGCTTTGATGGAGATCGCCGATCTCGATTTAGCTGATGCAGATCAGTTGTCAGCAGAACAGGAACATCGTGAAAGACCGCAAACCGACGCCATCGAAACCTTCTCTTCAGACTCCGGCAAAGCGCAAGCCCGTCAGCCGGACAACGGCGCCGGTGCCGAAAGCACGTCCCAAACCGGCAGCAGCGAAACCGAAACCGACCTCGGCCGCACCCTTCACTAAACCCGCTGCCAGCAGCGGCGCAGAGCGGATCCAGAAATTGCTGGCTCGTGCCGGTCTGGGTTCGCGTCGTGAAATCGAACGCTGGATAGCAGAAGGGCGGGTTACCGTAAATAGTCAGCCGATTGCGCTGGGCTATCACCTGAAACCGGGTGATTATTTGCAAATCAACGGCCGGGTAGTGAAATGGGAAAAGTATGCAGAACAACCGACCCGCGTGCTGGTTTATCACAAACCGGTCGGGGAGGTGGTAACCCGGAAAGATCCTGAAGGGCGGCCGGTGGTATTCAGCCGCTTGCCAAGGCTGGCGGTCGGACGCTGGATTGCGGTTGGTCGGCTGGATATTAATACTTCCGGTTTATTGCTGGTCACCAATAATGGCGAACTGGCAAACCGGCTGATGCATCCGTCGCGTGAAGTGGTGCGCGAATATGCGGTGCGTATTCTGGGTGAAGTTGATGAAGCGATGATTGAGCGGCTGCAATCCGGCGTGGAACTGGAAGACGGGCCGGCGCATTTTGAAGAAGTGCGTTTTTATGCCGGGGAAGGAGCCAATAAATGGTTTTATGTCACGGTCAGACAAGGGCGCAATCGTTTGGTCAGACGCTTGTGGGAGTCGCAACAAGTCAAGGTCAGTCGGCTGATCCGGGTGCGCTACGGTGATGTGGTATTGCCGGAGCGGGTGCGGGCGCAAAATTTCTATGAACTGGAAGACAAAGAATTGCAGGCTTTAATGGCTTCGGTAGAGCTGTAAGTCAGGTCAAGCAGTCAGGCAGAAAAAATTCGGCTACCAGTAAAGGGTGCTGATGAATCTGATAAACACTGCGTCTGCCCCACAGCGACTCGATTCTGGCAGTTTGCTGCAATAATGACGGCTGCCAGATCTCCGCTTGGGTCTGACTGAATTGGCGTTTGCTAATGCTGAGATCGGGATAAGCAAAAATCACTTCACCGAGTGGCCGGTTGCCGAGATGATGCAACTGCCGCTCGGCAATTCGCAGCGTCGAGGCGGGAATGATAGTTCTGGCCAGAATCAAGGGTCGCTGCCGATCATGCAAAATCACTTCACGAACCAACTGATAACGATCATGGCGCTGATTTAGCAGACGGGTTTCATCAATAAACGCGTGTTGCCAGCGTTGTCGTAACAAACTAACACCAAAGCCTGCACCATACACCCCGCGCAAGCGTTGGGTCAGCGAGCCGGTTTCATTGAGCCAGGACTGCAGGCTGGCAGCTAAGCGTTGTTGAGCGCCAAAATCATGATCCTGCCAGTGAGGTGGGCGCCGAAACAACTGGCTGAGCGAATTTCGAGTTGTCATGTTGTCAGAAAATTAACGGTCACCAAGATAAGGATTTGTGCGCATTTCTGCACCAAAGCTGGAGCATGGGCCGTGGCCGGGTATAAAGACAACTGCTTCACCCAGTGGCCAGAGTTTTTGTTTAATGGAATGAATCAATGTGTCGTAATCGCCTTGCGGAAAATCAGTACGGCCAATCGAGCCTTTGAACAACACATCACCGACCCAGGCCAGTCGCGCCGAGGCACTGAAAAACACCACATGTCCCGGGGTATGTCCCGGACAATGAATCACGTCCAGTCGTTGCTGGCCGATCAATAATTGATCGCCGTCATTCAGCCAGCGATCAGGTGTAAAAGCCGCCGAGAGCGGAAAACCAAAGGCTTTGCATTGTTCGGGCAGATTGTCTAGCCAGAACTGATCCGCCCGATGCGGGCCGAGAATCGGTACCTTGAACTGTTGTGCTAGGGCCATAGCTGCCCCAACATGGTCCAGATGGCCATGAGTCAGCAGAATGTACTGTAAGGTGACGCCCTGATCCTCAATGGCTGTTGCCAGAATATCACTGTCGCCACCCGGATCGATCAGGGCGGCCTGAAGGCTGGATTGGCAAATCACCAGGCTGCAGTTTTGTTGATAGGGTGTGACGGGGATGATCTGATATTTCATGCAGCGGGCTGAACAGGCTTAAACAGCCGATAGTATAGCCTGTTATTGCTGGCGGATTAGCGGAAGTCGGCGCTGTTTGCCTGTCGATGGCTCAGGTGGGTGCTGATTCGGCAGTGTCGGGACGCTCGAGTCTTGGTGTTTGTGGGGTTTTGGTGGCGATTTCAGGCGAATGGGCTGAGAAATAAGCCGGTGTCAATGATACAATGCCTGCCTTTTTTGAACTTCCAATCAGCTAACATGATGTCATCGATTCGTTCGTTTATTAGCTTTATTCCCGCTTTTCTTTTACTGAGTATCATGCAGCCTGTGTCTGCAGCCAGTCCCATCTTTACACCAGCAGCGCCTACGGTGGCTGCCAGTAGTTATTATTTAATGGATTTCAATAGTGGGCGGGTATTGGCCGAGAAAGAGGCCGATAAACGGGTCGCGCCAGCCAGTCTAACCAAAATCATGACGGTCTATGTGGTATTCAGAGAGCTCAAAGCCGGTCATTTGACTTTGGATGAAAAAGTGACCATCAGTCAGAATGCCTGGGAAACCGGCGGTTCAAAAATGTTTGTTGAGGTTAATAAACAGGTTTTGGTTGAAGACTTGTTGCAGGGTGTGATTATTCAGTCCGGTAATGACGCCAGTGTTGCCCTGGCTGAACATGTGGCCGGCAGTGAGCAGACTTTTGCGGTGATGATGAATGAACAGGCCGCTCGTTTAGGTATGACCAATAGTCATTTCGAGAACAGCATGGGCCTGCCAACCCAAAATCATTACAGTAGCGCCCATGATCTGGCGATTCTGGCTCAAGCGCTGATTAAAGAATTTCCTGAATATTACCGCTGGGATTCGCAAAAAGAATTTACCTATAACGGCATTACCCAGCAGAACCGTAACCAGTTGTTATGGCGTGATCCAAGTGTGGACGGTATTAAAACCGGTTTTACCGACGATGCCGGCTATTGCATGGTGGCTTCGGCCAAACGTGAAGACATGCGGCTGATTTCGGTGGTGATGGGCACCGCATCGGCGGCGGCCAGAGCCAATGAAAGTCAGTCTTTGCTGAATTACGGTTTCCGCTTTTTTGAAACTCATCGTCTTTATGAAGCGAATACGGTGCTGGCCGAGACCAAAATCCGTAAAGGTGAGACCTCAAAACTGAATGTGGGTGTTTTCGATGATGTCTATGTGACCGCACCGCGTAAGCATTTTGGCGAGCTGAAAGCAGAAACCCAGATTGATAAAGCGATTGTTGCCCCGATTAATAAAGGCGATACAGTAGGAACCCTGAGCATAACGCTGGCAGGTGACGCCGTTTTGAATAAACCGCTGGTTGCAATGGACAGTATCGCGCAGGGCGGTTTGTTCCGCCGTTTATATGATGCCGCTATGGGCTTGTTGGAGAAATAATGACTGATTTAGTGTATTTGAACGGCGAGTACTTGCCATTGGCTGATGCCAAGGTCTCGGTACTTGATCGTGGTTTTCTGTTTGGGGATGGCGTTTACGAGGTGATTCCGGCCTATGCGGGCAAACTGTTTCGTCTGGAAGATCATATCCAGCGCCTGAATAACAGTCTAAGCGGAATTCGCTTGTCATTACCGCACTCAGTGGCTGATTGGCAGGCGATTTTCGCGCCGATGCTGGATAGCAGCAAAGATCAGTATATCTATCTGCAAGTCACCCGGGGTTATGCCGCCAAACGCGATCACGGTTTCCCTGAGCAAGTGGTGCCGACCGTGTTTGCCATGTGTTCGGAAATCAAGCCGTTTGCCGGTCGGATTACTGGTATCAAATGTATTACGCTGGATGATATTCGCTGGCAGATGTGTAATGTCAAAGCGATTACCTTGCTGGGAAATATTCTGTTGCGTCAGGAAGCACTGGATCAGGATTGTGCCGAAGCGCTGCTGGTCAAGGACGGTTTGGTGGTCGAAGGTGCCGCCAGTAATGTGTTTGCCGTGATCGACGGCGTATTGCTCACCCCACCCAAAAGCCATCAGATTCTGCCCGGTATTACCCGCGATGTGATTCTGGAGCTGGCGCTTGCCCATCAGGTACCTTGTCAGGAAGCGGCTATCAGTCTCGACAGCATTAAAACCGCCAGTGAAATCTGGGTCACCAGCTCAACCCGTGAGATTGTGCCGGTGATTGAACTGGATGGTGCGGCGGTCGGTTCGGGCAAGCCCGGCCCGGTCTGGCAGCAACTGGATCAGTTATTACAAGCTTATAAACAATCATTGTCATGACCGAAAACTCAAACGATTCATTATTTGAATTTCCCTGTCAGTTCCCGATCAAAGCCATGGGGCTGAGTGCGGACGATTTCGATTTGATAGTGGTGGAAATCGTCCGCCGTCATGTACCGGATCTGGGGGAAGCAGCAGTGACTTCGCGTCCCAGTAAAGGCGGAAAATATGCGGCAGTGACCATCATGATAGAAGCCAGCAGTCGGCAACAGCTGGATGCGATTTATATGGATCTGACTGCGCATCCCAGCGTATTGATGGCGCTGTAACAACCGCGTGCAGCAGATAACGGACATTCGCTGTCTCGGCCTGCAAGACTATCAGACAGTCTTGCAGCAGATGCAGCAATTCACTGCCAGCCGGCAACCCGATACGCCCAATCAGATCTGGATTACCGAACATCCGCCGGTTTACACCCTGGGCCTGAATGGTCAGCGTAGCCATTTATTGAGCCCTACCGCAATACCCGTGATTGAAACTGACCGGGGCGGGCAGATTACTTACCACGGTCCGGGACAACTGCTGATTTATCTGTTACTGGATCTGAAACCACTGGGGTTGGGACCACGACAGTTGGTAACCATTCTGGAAAATGCCATCATCGATACCCTGAAACAATACGGCATTGCTGCGGCTGCCCAGCCCAAGGCACCGGGGGTTTATGTCGAGGGCAGTAAAATTGCCTCGTTGGGTTTAAGAATCAAATCAGGCTGTTGTTATCACGGTATCAGTATCAATAACGCCATGGATCTGACACCGTTCAAACAGATTAATCCTTGTGGTTATCAAGGTCTGTCAGTGACACAGTTGGTGGACCTGGGTGTGTCTGTGCATAATCACGAACTGGCAATACCGGTTATTCATCACCTCATCAAGGCGATTGCAGCATGAAGTTAGAAGCACCTTCTCGATTCACCCCGGAGACTCATCAGCGTAATGATGAAAAACTGTCACGGATTCCGGTTAAAGTTGAAAAACCGGAAACCCTGCTACGCAAACCGGACTGGATTCGCATCAAGTTACCGGCCGGCGACAGAATCAATCAAATCAAACAAGTCCTGCGCGAAAACCGGCTGCATACCGTTTGCGAAGAAGCCGCCTGTCCCAATCTGGGCGAATGCTTCAATCACGGCACCGCAACCTTCATGATCATGGGTGATTTGTGCACCCGGCGCTGCCCGTTTTGCGACGTGGCCCACGGTAAGCCACAACCGTTGGATAGCCAAGAGCCCTTGAATCTGGCTAAGACCATTCAGGCGATGGCGCTGAAATACGTGGTGATTACCTCAGTCAATCGTGACGATCTGCGCGATGGCGGTGCCGGTCATTTTGCCGCTTGTATCGCTGCGGTACGCAACCACAGTCCGCAGACCAAAATCGAAGTACTGGTGCCAGACTTCCGTGGCCGCATGCAAGTGGCGCTGGATATTCTGCAGCGGCAGCCGTGTGATGTGTTCAATCATAATCTGGAAACGGTGCCGCGTTTATACCGTCAGGCGCGCCCCGGTGCTGACTACCACGGATCCTTGCAATTACTGAAACACCATCATCAACTGTTGCCGCAAGTGCCCAGCAAATCCGGTCTGATGCTCGGCATCGGCGAAACCGAGGCCGAAGTGCTGGCAGTGATGGCTGATTTACGGGCATATGAAGTCAGCATGCTGACCTTGGGGCAGTATCTGCAGCCCAGCAAAGCACATCTGGCGGTGCAGGAGTACATTCACCCCGATCAGTTTCAGCGCTATGCCGAAATTGCCAAAGACATGGGGTTTCAGCAAGTGGCCAGCGCACCGCTGGTCCGTTCGTCTTATCACGCCGATTTACAGGCCGCCCAGCTTATTTAAGGAAATCTCCTCAGGCAAAACACAGTCCATCAACGATAATCCGCTTTGGCGCTAACTTTCGAGGCAGCTATGAATATTAAATTTATCGGCAAAAAACTGTTTGTACTGGATACCAATGTATTGATGCACGATCCAGCGTCGATTTTCAGATTTCAGGAACACAATATTTTTATTCCTATGGTGGTACTGGAAGAACTGGATCACGCCAAGAAAGGCTTGTCGGATGTGTCGCGCAATGTGCGGCAGGTCAGTCGTTTTCTGGATGAACTGATCCGGGATGTCGATCAGCAGCGTATCAATGAAGGCTTGCCGCTTTCACGGATCGGCAACAATTTAAGTAATGAAGAAAACGCCCAGGGCCGCTTGTTTTTTCAGACTCATCAGCTTTCGCATTTGTTACCGCCGGATTTACCCGGGCAGATCGCCGATAACTCGATTCTCAGCATCGTGCTGGCTTTGTCCAAGGAGTTTCCCGATGTGCAGGTCATTCTGGTGTCCAAAGACATCAATATGCGCATCAAGGCAGCGGCTTTGCAGATTAATGCCGAGGATTATCATAACGACCAGACCATTGATGATATCGACCTGTTATACAGCGGGACTTTGCAGTTGGAGGACGATTTCTGGGAACAGCATGGCTCCGGGATGGAGTCCTGGCTGGAAAATGGCCAGACCTATTACCGCATCCATAGTCCGATAGTCAAAGATTGGTTTCCCAATCAGTATTTGTACCTGAATCAGGAAAGCGGTTTTGAGGCACTGGTGAAATCCTGCGAGGGCGAAACCGCGGTGCTGCAGTTATTACAGGATTTTCGTTCGAAATCGCACAGCGTCTGGGGGGTGTCGGCCAAGAACCGGGAACAGAATTTTGCCCTGAATGTCTTGCTGGATCCCAATATTGATTTTGTTACCTTGCTGGGGTCGGCAGGAACCGGTAAGACTTTGCTGGCACTGGCAGCTGGCCTGTCATTGACACTGGAACAGAAGCTCTATCAGGAAATCATCATGACCCGCGAAACCATGCCGGTGGGTGAAGATATTGGTTTTCTGCCCGGTACCGAAGAAGAAAAAATGGTGCCGTGGATGGGGGCGCTGATGGACAATCTGGAAGTTTTGGGTAGTCGGTCTGGCGTTAGTGACTGGGAGCAGAATGCTTCGCACAATATTCTGATGAACCGGGTCAAGATCCGCTCGCTCAACTTTATGCGTGGCCGGACTTTTCTGAATCGGTATCTGATCATCGATGAAGCGCAAAACCTGACGCCAAAACAGCTGAAAACCCTGATTACCCGCGCCGGTCCGGGCACCAAAATCATTTGTATCGGCAATCTGGCACAAATCGATACGCCTTACTTAACCGCCACCAGTTCCGGTCTGACCTATGTGGTTGACCGCTTCAAGCACTGGGAAAACAGTGCGCATATTACTCTGCGTCGTGGTGAGCGTTCACGGTTGGCAGATTTTGCTTCTGATAACTTGTAGAGCGTGATTGGCTGGCGCCTCAGTGAGTTACTGTGGCGCTTCGTGTCGTGGCCAGGCAGTCAGAACCGCTCTGACCAGGGTAGCCTGTGGAATCGCGAAAAACACGCCCCAGAATCCCCAGATGCCGCCAAAGAACAGAATGGCAACGATAATAGCGATCGGATGCAGATTCACGGCTTCCGAAAACAGCAAAGGAACCAGTACCACGCCGTCTATCGCCTGAATCAGTGAATAGCTGATCACCAGGTACATGAATTCATCGCCGCTGCTGCCAGCCCATTGCACATAGGCGACGCCGATAACAGGGAAGGTCACCAGGGTTGCCCCGACATACGGAATCACCACCGACAATCCCATCAGTACCGCCAGCAGCATGGCGTAATTGAGATCAAGCAAGGTAAAGGTGATGTAACTGCTGGCCCATAAGATGAACACTTCCAGGAATTTACCGCGGACATAGTTGGCAATTTGTGAATCGACTTCCTGCCAGACTTTGATGGTCAGCGAGCGATCACTGGGCAGAAACTGTTTTAACCAGTTGAGCAGAACGACTTTGTCCTTCAGAAAAAAGAACACCATCATCGGTACCAGAAACAAATAAATAATGGCGGCGACAATGCCGGCAACCGACTGTGCCGAACCGGAAATGATGTTCTGGCTGTAACGCAGCAAATCCTGCTGGATGGCGAACATGATCTCCCGAATGCGGATTTCAGAAATCAGCTCGGGATGTTTTTCGGGTAAGCGCATGATTTCATTCTGGATGCTGCCGGCTATATCGGGAATGCGTTGGATCAGCTGTACGGTTTGTTCCGACAGCATCGGCAGCAGAATCACCAGCACAAACACCAGTGCCGTCAGAAAAGCCGCAAACACCATATAAACGGCAATCAGGCGTGGCATTTGGCGGTTTTCGGCGCGGATTACCAGGCCTTCCAGCAGATAAGCGATGACGATGGATGCAAACACCGGCATCAGAACGCCGGCTAGTGAATACACCAAAAACGAACCGACCAGTAAAATAATTGCTAGCGCTACCACTTGTGAATTGGGCAGAAAGCGCTGCAGGATGTCGCGGATGAAGGTTAAATTGGAAAAATCGGTGCGTTTGCTCATGGAATGCTTGGATGACGGCTTATTGTTATTTTTGGGATGGCGATAATTTTTTGACCGGTTTTAGCAGCAGCGTTTGATGCCATGCCATTTACGCTGAGTCTGAGCCGCAAAATAAGCCTTGCGGCTCAGAACCGGCGCAGATCCGTCGGCATGCTGCAGCCGGCAATGTTCAAGGTAACGCTGATATTCAGCATCGCCGTTGCAGTACTGCCAGCTGTGTTTTACTGCCGTGGTCAGAGCAGTCAGAGTGTCACTGAATGTCATTCATTAATGTCATTAAATGTTGAGTAATAAGTGAGCGGGCGCTTCCAGGCATTCTTTGATTACCCCCAGAAATTGCACCGCTTCCTTGCCGTCGACCAGGCGATGATCATAAGACAAGGCCAGATACATGATCGGGCGGATCACGATTTCGCCATTTTCCACCACCGGCCGGTCTTTGATTGCGTGCATGCCCAGAATTGCGCACTGTGGCGGATTGAGAATCGGCGTAGACAGCATCGAACCGAAAATGCCGCCGTTGGTAATCGTGAACGTGCCACCGCTTAAGTCTTCGGCGCTGATAGAACCGTTGCGGGCTTTGGTGCCGAAATCCTGAATGCCTTTTTCGATACCGGCAAAATCCAGCTGATCGGCATCGCGCAGAATTGGCACGATTAGACCGCGTGGTGTTGTAACCGCAATGCCAATATCGTAATAACCATGATAAATAATGTCATTGCCGTCGATTGAGGCATTGATGGCCGGAAAGCGTTTCAAGGCTTCGATTGATGCTTTGACGAAAAACGACATGAAGCCGAGTTTGATCGCATGTTTATCTTCAAAGCGCTGTTTGTACTGATTACGTAGATCGATTACCGCTTTCAGGTTGACTTCGTTAAAGGTGGTCAGCATTGCCGCATTTTGCTGGGCTTGCAGCAGTCGTTCGGCGATCCGGGCTCTCAGCCGGGTCATCGGTACCCGTTGTTCAGGGCGTAGACTGCCAATCGCCGTGCTGGTGGTAACCGTCAATGGCTGTTCCGACGGTTGCATGCTGACCGGTTCGGTTTCGGCATGCTGTTGCAGATAATCGATGACATCGGTTTTCAGGATCCGGCCATGTTTGCCCGAAGCTGGAATTTGTTGGCTGTCCAGATTGCTTTCGGCTAGTAAGCGCCGCACTGAGGGACTGGCGGTCTTTTCGGCAGCAGGCTGACTTTTGAGGCCGCTCTGCAAATCCAGTTGCGCCAGTATCTGTCCCGCGACCACTACTTCGCCACCCTGAACCTGAATCGCCTGCAAGACACCGGATTCGGGTGCCGGTACTTCCAGTATGACTTTATCGGTTTCAAGGTCAGCCAGATTTTCACCCGCTTCGACCCAGTCGCCGGTTTTTTTGTGCCAGACCACCAGCGTTGCGTCAGTCACGGATTCGGGTAATGCGGGGGCGAGGATATCTAAACTCATGAGTGCTTTCCTTAAGGGTTGCCGTAGAGTGCGCTGTGAATCACTGCTTTTTGTTCAGCGATATGGGTTTTGTAGCTGCCGACCGCCGGTGCCGCCGAGGCGACACGGCCGGCATAGCTGAGACTGATACGGCTATCGATGTTATCAACGAAATGATGCCGGGTTTGATACCAGGCACCCTGGTTTTTGGGCTCTTCCTGACACCAGATGATCTGGCTGACATTAGGGTATTTAGCCAGTTCGCGTTTGAAATACTCAACCGGAAACGGATACAGCTGTTCAATACGAATGATGGCAATCTGTTGTAACTGATCCTGGTTATCTCAAAAATGACAAAGTAGACTTTTTACATTTACTTGAAGTTGTAGAGTGCACCTAGCTCTGCGCAGATTGTTTCACAATCAGAACTACTAGGAG
>CAIUWU010000037.1 GCA_903902945.1 uncultured Pseudomonadota bacterium | reverse complement strand
GGCTTACCATTTACAATCGCCAACAAGCGTTTTTTCTCAGTAGAACTCAGTCCGGCAACTGCTGCACCACTATCAAAGCTATACAAAGCGCCGCCATCGGTATCAATCACATAATTACCAGGCTCATAACTTTCATCAGCGCCAATGTTAATTGGTGATAACGGTGTAAATTTTAGGGTGTAGTGCTGCAAAAAATGCGTCATAAACAGACCTTGGCGTTAAAGTTGATCGCAATCACGGGCGCATAGCCTTGGTGAACGGTGGCAGAAATGGTTTTCGATAATTCGCCTTGTCCACCAATGCCTTGACCAATAAAGCCGTCTTTAGGCGGTGTTATCGAAAACACGGCGGCGGTTTGGGCTAATAAAATGGGATTTTTAAACGGTTTACCGGCTTGATGGACGGCAATATCACCGTGTCTGCCAAAACGGGTAAACAATTGGTAATAGCTGTTTTCGGCATCAATGCCTAAGCCTTGTGGCGCTAATGGAGCTAGGGTTAAACAGGCATTAGCGACCGACTGGCTTGGCAATGTTTGTTGATCGAATTTATCAATTCTGAATTTTCCCATGCCAATAGTAGCGTCTTTGCCGTAACCAAATTCACCGATGTCTTTTAAACATTGCTCACATTCGGCCAGACTGAGCTTGCTAGTGTCCAACAGCAAATACAGCGACCAGTTCAAGTTAGGAATAAACCATTCTTGTTCAACGCTGTAAGGCGCAAAGCCATCGCCGGTGGTGTTGGTTTGACGGTTAATGGTGTTGTGGGGCTGTGGATGTTTTTCGCTAAGACTGCTGGCGGTTTCGGCGCTGATGGTTTTGGCATCGACAGCCGCCATTTGCCATTGTTCTAAGGGTTTTGATACATCACCAATTGCCAGCCAATGACGTTTTTTTAATGCTTTGCGGTCAAGCGCGTCGGTATTAGTTTGATAAAAACAGCTAGGCAATTTGGGTAACGGCAAATAGCCCTCAGGAAATGCGTCGGATAGCACAGCAAACGGTTGATTTTCGGTGTAGCCGTTTAAGCAGTTAGTTAGCCGCTGTTCACCATAACGATGCCGAATTGCCCAACACAATTGACCAAACAAGGTGTCACCTTTTAATGCGGTTGCGAATGCCGACAAGGGTTGTAATGTCACGCAGACGCTTTGCATTAGCCCACCTCGCTTAAATTCAGGCTATCGAGCTTGTGTTGCAGGTCTTGCCCAGCCAGTTTCAAATCGCGAAACGCAATTTTGCCGTAGCCTCTTGAGCCAGAGCCGCCTAAGCCAGTCAGTTCTAACAGTTTTAAGCCCACCAAAATCGTATCGGTTAAGTCTTCGTCGTCATGGACGCGAATGGTCAGATTAAAATCAAATTTAGCAGTGGCAGGAACCCGCTCGGTGTTTCTGGGGTGTTCGGCGGTACCTCTGATGCGGTCGATGGTATTTTCCATTTTGACCTCGGTTAACAAGAGGTTTTTGGTATTCATTGCTTCAGCCCATTTCTGATCAAGTGCGCAATCCCAAAACGCTAGACGGCTAGGGCCGATTTTCTCAATCAAGTCATTGTCACTCTTACTATCCGAAGCACCACCAAACAATTTCAGTATGATTTTCGCTTTTTCCTGAATACTGATATTTAATTGATTGATATGTCTAAAGTTCAGTGGTTCACCTTTAGTATCACCGACAACACCTAAATGCCATTCCAACAGACTGCGGATTTTGCCTTTAATGCTGGAGCCAGGAATATAGGGTTGTTGGGTAATTGGGTTTTTGATTACCGGATTATCGGTGC
>CAIUWU010000036.1 GCA_903902945.1 uncultured Pseudomonadota bacterium | reverse complement strand
TTCTTCCTGCATGATCAGCATTTCGGGGCTGACATTCCACAAAATTACCGGTTGCAAGTAATTGCCTTGCCGGATCAGCGGCCCGGAAGCGCTGGCGCCTTTGGCAAGCGCATCCTGATAGTGGTTCTGGATACGGGCCCATTGAGCTTCCGAGCACAGGCTGCCCAAGTCGCCATCATCGCCGTGACCGAGAGTTAATGCCGCCAGTGCCGTCTGTAATTGCGCCAAAAAATCGCTGAAGCAATTATTTTCGACATACAAACGTTCGATGCTCATGCAGACCTGGCCGCTATTACTGAAAGCACCGTATAAAGCGGCCTGACAAGCGCGCTGCAGATCGGCATCAGCAAATACTAGCATGGCGTCTTTGCCGCCCAGTTCCAATAGTACCGGCACCGGATGTTGAGCGGCGGCCTGCATCACGGCACGGCCGGTGGCCAGACTGCCGGTGAAAAACACCAGATCAGGCCCGGCCGCAATCAACTGCCTGCCAGTTTCGCCGTCGCCGGTGACCAACTGCACCAGATCGGCCGGTAAATCGAGTTGCTGACACAATTGCAGAATCAAGTCAGCCACCGGCAGACTCAGTTCCGATACTTTCAGCAGCACGGCATTACCAGCGATCAAGGCCGTTAACAGCGGCGACAGCGATAGCTGAAACGGGTAATTCCACGGCGAAATGATTGCCACCACGCCATACGGGCGTCTTTCGATCGCTGCGGTTGCAAACGGAAAACTCAACGGCGAACAGCTGATGGCCTGTGGTTTCAGAATCGCAGCCGCATGTTGCTGATAATAGCGGTTCAAATCCAGCACCGGGATGATTTCTGCCAGCAGCGCTTCAGTCATCACTTTGCCGCTGCTGATGCTGAGCAGCTGGCAGATGTCGTCAGCCCGCGCTAGCAACAAGGCATTTAACGGCGCCAGTTGTTGCAGACGCCGTTGCAGCGGTGTCTGTTGCCAAGCGGCTCCGGCTCGGCGTGCCCGTGTCAGTTGCTGGCTGATTTGCGCGGCATCAGTGACCGTAAATTCGCCCAGCCACTGACCATCGATTGCTGAGTGGGCTTGCAGTTGTCTCACACCGTGAACCTAGGCTTTTTTCAGCCAGGTGTTTTGCGGGATGTGTTTATAACTGACCGCATGTTTTTTGCTGATCAGATTCGACGATATCCGCGCCGATTCGTAAATGGTTGGCAGACCACTGCCGGGATGAGTACCACCGCCAACCAGATAGCAGTTATCGAGTTCTTCAAACTGATTATGCGGACGCCAGTACAGCATCTGGCTGAATTTATGCGCCAGACTGAACGTCGCGCCCTTATAGACGTTTTCATCGCGCTCCCAGTTCAGCGGCGTGATGATTTTTTCGGCCTCGATATGTTCACGGATATCGGTCAGGCCTAGTCGTTCACCCAGCGTATCCAGCACCTGCTCACGCACCGACTGGCAGTGGCTGTCCCAATCCAGATCGGCATCGTTGTTAGGCATCGGTACCAGCACGTACAGCGCCGATTTGCCAGCGGGCGCCAGACCAGGGTCTTTAACTGACGGATTGTGTACATAAAATGACAAATCGCTGCTCAGGGTTTTGCTGGCAAAAATATTTTTGATATTGGTGCGATAGTCTTTGGCAAAGGCAATAGTGTGATGCGGTAAATCGTAAACTTTGTCCAGCCCCAGATAGAGCATAAAAGTCGAGCACGAATAGTCGCGTTTTTGCAGTGATGCCGGGCTGTATTTTTGCAACTGATCTTTTGCCACCAGATGGGTCATGGCATGGGCAAAATCGGCATTGATCACCACTTCATCGCCACGGATTTCTTCGCCATTGCTCAGCTTGATGCCTTTGACACTGCGGTTTTCAATGATCAAGGATGCCACTTCGGAACCGGTATGAATGCTGCCGCCGTTTTCGACAATCACGTTAGCCATTGCATGGGCAATCTGATTCAGACCACCATTGACATGGTACAAGCCATAATCGTGTTCCAGATAAGGCAGCATGGTAAACAGCGCCGGGCAGTCCCAGGGCGACATGCCTAAGTATTTGGACTGAAAGCAGAATGCCAGACGCATTTTTTCCTGGCTGAAATACTGGCCCAGATTGGCAAACACGCTTTTCGGAAATGCCAGCCAGGGAATCGCCTTGAACAGATCCAGCGATAACAGCGAGGTCCAGGAGCTATATTCACGGGTGATGCAGGGATAGAGTTTATTGAAACGCTGGCGCTCTTTATCCATAAAGCGCAGATAGCCGGCGCTGCCTTCGTCGAACACTCTTTCCAGTTCGGCACTCATGTTGTCACGGTCCGAATACACTGACAGCTCACGGTCGTCGTATTGCAGTTTGTACATCGGATTCAGTGCCTGGAACTGCAGATAATCTTCGCTGTTACGGTCACAGAGCCGGAACATTTCATCGAGCACATCTTTCATCAGCAAAAAGGTGGGGCCAGTATCAAAACGAAAATCACCCAGTTGGATAGCACGATTGCGACCACCGACTTCGGCGTGTTTGTCGTATACGGAAACTTTAAAGCCGCGATGGCTGAGTAACATACCGGCACAAAGGCCGCCCGGACCGGCGCCGACGATAATGATGTGTTTAGATTGAGCCATATCAGAAAAGGAAAAGTGGTTAGCTAGGTGAGTTAAAAACCGGCTAATTTAACAATAAAAACCCGATTTTGGCAGGGATAATTTGGCTTTATCAACAGGGGCTGGTAATAGTGACGGGTATAATTCACCCTAAAATCTTTGTCATCACTCTTTTCGATACATGAATTCAAGTCAATTTCGCCGTGCCGCCTCGGCTCCCCCATTACCGAACCGGACTGTCAGTTTTGTTTGGTATTGCGTCAAACAGTTCAAGTTTTTGATGTTATTGATGCTGGTGCTGGAAAGCGGCCAAGCACTGGGCGGTATTCTGGTGCCGTATGCAATCAAAAACCTGATGGATGCGGTGAATCTGGGCAGAGCAAACTTGCCGCTTTGGGACGCATTCAGGCAGCCATTGTTGTTACTGCTGGCGCTGAATCTGATGGAAATTATTTTCAGCCGCAGCAGCGGGGCGATTCTGATCATCATGGGACCGCGTCTGCGCCAGCGTACCAGCCGTTTGCTGTATGCCTATTTGCAGCAGCATTCACCGCGTTATTTTGCCAATCACTTTGCCGGCAGTCTGGCGCATCGGATCAGTGAAACCGCGATGAGTGTCAATCATACGATGTGGTCGGTGTTGTGTGATTTTTGGCCGATTGCGATTACTTTTACGGTCTCGGTGACGCTGCTGCTGCAGGCTAATCAGGGCCTGGGACTGTTCGTTGCTGGCTGGGTATTGTTGTATGTGCTGATTTCTTACGGCTTTGCGACCCGTTGTCAGCCGTATGCACAAAGCTATGCGGCAACTCGCAGTCTGGTTAACGGCAAGATTGTCGATGCAGTCACCAATATCATGAATGCCAAATTGTTTGCGCGGCTGGATTATGAGCGCGAGCATCTGGAAAGCTTTCTGGAAACCGAGGTACAGGCGGGCAGACGCACCTTCTGGTATATGGAGCGGGTGCGCTGGTTTCAATTCATTGCCGCCGCCTGTCTGAAAGTTGGCACCATTGCCTACGCGCTGATGCTGTGGGATAGCGGCCAGATTAGTGTCGGTGACTTTGCTATGAGTACCGGGCTGGCGTTGCTGATCATCAGTGATGCCCGCAATCTGACCCGGCGCTTTCTGGAGTTTTTTGAATATATCGGCAACATCGCCAACGGTGTTGACACCATCGTCCGCGAACACGAAATCATTGATGCCAGTCAGCCCGCCGAACTAGCGATTCAGCGCGGACGGATTGAGTTCAAGCAGGTCTGTTTCGGCTATGAAGCCAGCCAGCCGGTCTTTGCTGGTCTGAATGTGGTAATCGAAGCCGGACAGCGGGTAGGTTTGGTCGGATTTTCCGGTTCCGGCAAATCCAGTTTTGTAAATCTGATTTTGCGTAATTACGAACCGCAAAGCGGTCAGATTCTGATCGACGGTCAGGATATTGGCTTGTGCAGCCAGGACAGTCTGCATCAGCAGGTCAGCCTGATACCGCAAGATCCGAGTCTGTTTCATCGCAGTCTGAAAGACAATATCCGTTATGGCCGGCTGCAAGCGGATGACCGTGAAATCCGCCAGGCTGCCGCATTGGCGCATGCCGATGATTTTATTCAGGCGATGCCGGACGGTTATGACGCGCTGGTCGGTGAGCGCGGCGTCAAATTATCCGGTGGGCAGCGGCAACGGATTGCGATTGCCCGGGTGATGCTTAAAGACGCGCCGGTGCTGATTCTCGACGAAGCTACCTCCAGTCTAGACTCGGTGACCGAGAAAATCATTCAGGACAATCTGGATCGGGTGATGGGGCGTAAAACCGTGATCGCAATTGCCCATCGCTTGTCGACCATTGCCCATCTGGACCGGATTCTGGTTTTCGATCAGGGGCGAATTGTCGAAGATGGCAGCCATGATGAGTTACTGGCCAGACAAGGGTTTTATCACCGTTTGTGGCAAATGCAGGCGGGTGGTTTTTTGCCGGATCAGGCGGAGGCGGTCGAGTGATAGCTTGGGTTGGATTGCGTCATGGCGTTGGCCGTGACGATTTCAATTAAAACCGTATCAGGGTTGCAAGTAAAATCGTTATTCCGCTAGTGAGTGTCTGAATTGAAGCTGTCATTCCGGCAGGGATTGCCGGGATCCAGATGGCACTTTGGCTCGATTGGGTGTTTATTGGTCATGGTTCCGGTAGGGGGCATTGGACCGGGTTAGCGAATTCAAATTGCTTTTCTTGAGTCCGCGAAGTTGTCAGGGCTTAGCGAAACGCTGAGGACTTTT
>CAIUWU010000035.1 GCA_903902945.1 uncultured Pseudomonadota bacterium | reverse complement strand
TTCGAGTTGCTGATCGAGACGTTGGCGTATTTCAGGATTGGCCGGCGGTAATTGTGCCAGCCCCTGAGTCAGAGCGCTGAAATACAACATGGTGCCACCGGCCAGAATCGGAATTTTGCCCTGACCACTGATTTCTGCCATCACAGGATAAGCCTGATCACGAAACTGACCGGTCGAAAATGCCTGGGCAGGATCAATCAAGTCAATCAGATGATGCGGAATCAGCTTACGCTCGGCCAGATCGGGTTTGGCAGTCCCGATGTCCATGCCGCGATAAACCAGCGCAGAATCGACACTGATGATTTCGGTTTTCAGCGCCCGTGCCAGACTCAGCGATAACGCAGTCTTCCCCGAGGCTGTTGGCCCCATCAGCAAAATAGCCAGCGGCTTTTCAGTAACCGTCATTTATTGACCTCGCATAAAAAAACGATCCAGATCCTGATGACTCAGGGCCACCCAGGTCGGCCGACCATGATTACATTGCCCTATCCGTTCAGTAGTTTCCATCTCCCGTAACAAGGCATTCATTTCTTCAATACTCAAGCGGCGTCTGGCGCGAACCGAACCATGACAAGCCATAGTCGCCAGCACCGCATTGATTTGTTCTTGAGCTCGGGAACTACTGCCGTGTGTCAATAAATCAGCCAGTAAATCCCGAATCAGTTGATCGACATCGGTTTTGCTTAGCAAAGCCGGCACTGCTCTGATCACAATTGCTTGCGGACCGGAACGGTTAATTTCAAAACCGAGGCTTAATAACAAATCCTGTTCCTGTTCAACCAGATCGGCCTCGGGCTGAGTAACCTGTAACTTGATCGGCAACAGCAAAGGCTGGGATACCATGCCATGCGACTGATACTGTTGCTTCAGCCTTTCATAGCTCACGCGTTCATGCGCGGCATGGGCATCGACCAGAATGATGCCATTGGCAGTTTCGGCCAGAATGTAAATATTATGGATATGGGCCAGCGCAAACCCCAGCGGCGGTATCGCATCCTGCCGGGCAACAGGGGGTGTGGCTTTCTCGGGTAGCAACTGCGCATAGGCTTTGATCTGCTCGGCAATCACTACCGGCGAAACCGGAGTATAGCCAGAATAGCCTGCAGGCAGGCGCTCACGGCTTAGCGGAGACTTGGTAGTGTGTGGCGTTACTTCCTGAACTGGCTCCAGCGGGAGAGCGGTTTGTTTATCTGGCTGCGGGGATGCTGCCAGTTCGAGCGTTTGCCTGACAGGCTCGGCGTTATCTCCCGGACGCTGATCAGCCAGACTACGATACAAAGCTTGAAACAGAAAATCATGCACCATGCGCCCTTCCCTGAACCTGACTTCCATTTTGGTCGGATGCGCATTGACATCGACCAGCGCCGGATCGAGTACCAGATACAAAACGAAAACCGGATGCCGGCCGTGATACAACACATCCTGATACGCCTGTTTCACGGCATGAGTCACCAGTTTGTCTTTGATCAGGCGATTATTGACATAGAAAAACTGCATATCGGGCTGACTGCGGGAAAACGTCGGCTCGGCAACCCAGCCCTGTAACTGCAGACCCGAGGCCGCATAATCGATTCGTAGCGCATGCTCGGCAAATGATGTACCTAGAATCGCGGCAATCCGCTTCAACTGCTCGGCTTCCGTTTCTATCGGTTTCAGATTGAGGATTTCCCGCTGATTGTGATTGAGGGTAAAACCAATATCACAACGCGCCAGCGCCAGCTTCTGAATCAGATTTTCGATATGGGAGAATTCGGTTTTTTCCGCTTTCAGAAATTTGCGGCGGGCGGGGGTGTTATAAAACAAATCCCTGACATCGACGCTAGTGCCCGGCGGATGCGAGGCCGGCTGCGGCTCGACTTGACGTTCGCTGCCATCGGCACTGACCTCCCAGGCACAATCGGCGCCGGCTACCCGTGAAGTCAGCGTCAGTCTGGCAACCGAACTGATGCTGGGTAAAGCCTCCCCCCGAAAGCCCATGCTGGTGACATGTTCCAGATCGTCGAGCGACGCAATTTTACTGGTGGCATGCCGCGACAAAGCCAATCCCAGATCTTCTTTGACAATGCCGCAGCCATTGTCGCGAATTCGGATTTGCCTGATGCCTCCTTGTTCAATATCAATCACGATCTGACTGGCGCCGGCATCAAAACAGTTTTCAACCAATTCTTTCACCACCGATGCGGGGCGCTCGACCACCTCACCGGCGGCAATCTGATTAATAAGTTGGGTTGGCAGAGCTTGAATACGCATGATCTGGACCGTGATGAAAAGACGGCATTTTATCTGGTTGAGAGCTAAAGCTGGTATCTAGCAATTTCAATATCGATACGATATTAATTGACAGGAAGCCGATATACTTTTATTGTTTCGACTCGCTATTATAACTCCAGGTGCTTTATGACTTCTCAATCTCCCGAAAAAGATTACTTTGTTTTGTATCTGACACTGGCCGTGATTGTCGCCATCGGCGCGATCCTGGCTGTCAAACTCAATGAAAACGAAAAATTCGCGCCCATCAAACAGCAGCTCGATGAAGAAAATCGTCTGATGAACATTCGCGTCATCCGCGACTATGAGGATTAACACCATGAAAATTATTGCCACACTCAGCCTGCTGACCGGACTTGCATCGATTCAGCCCGCAGCGGCAACCGAATACATCCACCGCGAACTGCTGGCGAATACCCTGCCGGGCGCTCAATGCGAAACTGCAGCGGCTGCCAAGGCATCGGCACTTAAACCCTATACCCTGGAACGCTTCAGTAAAAAATTCTGTCAGTCGCAAGGTTATGGCTGGCATCTGGAAAAAGTCGAAAACAGCGGCAACAGTGTCTGCACTCCCTGTGCGGATAAAAATGGCCTGCAAAAATGTTTTCAACAGGATGTAGTTGTCAGTTGCAAACGCATCAAACCCGGCACCGTCGGCATGTTGCCCGGCAAAGGCTAAGACTCGGCGCTACACCAGCGGGCTCGGATCGTTTCGCGATGAATGAACAGCCATTGAATGGCAATAATCGGAATCGCCGAATTAATCTGCCCGCTGTTGAGCAGCTGATAAACCTCTGTAAACGGTAAAGCCATCACCCGAATATCTTCATCTTCTTCTGCCAGACCATGAATCCCGCCGACACCCCGACTGTCTATCTTGCCGCAGAATAAAGTCAGCCATTCTGCGGTACCGCCGGGTGAGGTGTAAAACTGCTGGATTTCGATTAATTCCTGAATCTCGCATCCGGCTTCTTCCAGGGCTTCGCGATAAGCCACCTGTTCAGGGGTTTCATCTTCTTCAACCGCTCCGGCAACGATTTCCAGCAACCAGGCTTGCTGCGGCCGTAACATGGCACCAACCCGAAATTGCTCGATCAGCACTACCTGATCGCGATCTGGGTCGTAAAGCAATACCGCCACACAGCTGCCGCGCCTGAATAATTCCCGCTGTAAAGGTTGGCTCCAGCCGCCGTTGAACAGGGTGTGCTGCAGGGTATAACGCTCCAGCCGGAAAAAGCCCTGATACAGCGTTTGCTGCTCAAGAATTTTGAATTGCTGATCACTCACGGCCGATACTCGACTCGGTAAATTGCACCGCGTTTGTCATCACTGATTAACAAACTGCCATCCGGCAATTGCAAAATATCCACCGGCCTGCCCCAGGCTTCGCCGGAGGCGGTCAGCCAGCCGCTGATAAAGCGCTCTTCACTTTCTGGTTTGCCGTTACTGAATCTGACCAGCGCAATCTGATAACCCTGCGGCTGATCCCGATTCCAGGAACCGTGCTGGGCGACCAATAACTGATGATGATAGGTATTGGGAAACTGCTTACCGGTATAAAACCGCATTCCCAGTGGTGCGATATGGGCTTGGTATTTCCAGACCGGCGCGCTGGTCTGCTCACAACGCAAGCCATTTTTAATCTCGGGATCGGCAATAGTACCGGCATGACAATACGGAAAGCCGAAATGCTCACCCTTGAAATGCCATTGATTCAGTTCTTCAGGCGGTAAATCGTTGCCCAGATAATCACGGCCATTGTCATGAAAAAATAGTGCGCCGGTATTGGGTTGCCAATCAAAACCAACACTGTTGCGAATGCCGTTGGCCAGTATCTCGAACTGACTGCCATCGCTATTCAGACGAACCAGCGTAGCAAACACCGCTTGGCTCGGTTCACAGATGTTGCACGGTGCCCCGACCGCAGTGTAAAGCTTGCCATCAGGTCCGAAGCGTAAATATTTCCAGCCATGATGTTTCTCGCTGGGAAACTGATCATAAACAACCTTAGCTGTCGGTGGATCGGACAAATGCTGTTGAATGGCATCGAAACGAATAATGCGATGCACTTCGGCAACGTAAAGGCTATTGTTTTTGTAGGCCACACCGTTGGGCATATAGAGATTCTGAGCCAATCGGTAACGCTGTTCGGCCACTCCGTCATGATCGCTGTCCTGCAGGGCATAGACACTGCCTTCACGGGTTCCCAGATACACTACGCCGTCGTCACCCAGCGCCATACTGCGAGCAGTCGGCAACTGGTCAGCAAAAACACTGATCCGGAATCCTGGCGGCAGTTGTAACTGCTGCAATAAGCCGGCCAACTCGGTATCGGCAGCCTGACACACCGGCACCAGACACAACCCGATCAACCATAAACGCACTAGAAACATAAGCACCTCAAAATCATTTTTGTCGGCATATTAACATTGGATGGCTTGTTTTTATGTGACTGATACCCAATGATAGCCGGGTTTATCTTTCCTACAGGATCTCGAACATGAAACGTATTTTTCTATTTCTGGCAACCAACTTGGCGATCATGGTTGCTATCAGCGTGTTATTTAATCTGTTAGGCATCCGCTCGGCACTGGATGCGCAAGGCGTCAACCTGGATCTGAATGCTTTGTTGCTGATGTCGGCCATCATCGGCGTAACCGGCTCAGTGATCTCGTTACTGATGTCGAAATGGTCGGCCAAGAATGCCATGGGAGTTCATGTCATCAGCCAGCCACATAATCAAACCGAGCAATGGCTGCTCGACGTAGTTGCCCATCAAGCGCAACAACTGGGTATCGGCATGCCTGAAGTCGGAATATTTGACAGCCCCGATGCCAATGCCTTTGCCACCGGCGCCGATCGTAACAATGCGCTGGTGGCGGTCAGCACCGGTTTACTGCACCGGATGAATGCCGATGAAGTAGAAGCGGTTATCGGTCATGAAATGAGCCATGTTGCCAATGGCGATATGGTAACCATGGCGCTGATGCAAGGTGTGGTGAATACCTTCGTTTATTTCTTTGCGACCGTGATTGGCTACGTGGTCGACCGGGTGGTGTTCAAAACTGAACGCGGTTACGGCCCGGCCTATTACATCGTGCAGATGGTGGCGCAGATTGCCCTATCGATTTTGGCGTCGATGCTAGTAATGTGGTTCTCGCGTCATCGTGAATTTCATGCCGATGCCGGTGGAGCGCGCTTAGCCGGTCGTGAAAAAATGATCGCAGCATTGCAAGCCTTGCAACGCGCTCATGAACCCTCGCAACTGCCCGGTGAACTGGCGGCTTTTGGAATTAACGGTGGCGGCGTACAGCGCTTATTCATGAGCCACCCGCCACTGGAAGAACGAATTGCGGCGCTGAGAAACCTGCGCTGATCAGTATCTGACTCTCAGACCGGCGCCTGGCCGGTCTGCGATTCCAGTTTCAATAATTCCTCAGGTGTATTGATATTAGAAAAAATCTGCGGCTGATCGCTGAAATCAGCGACAGCCGTGGCTTGCCGCTTTAACCAGTCCTGAATTTTTCGACCGCCGCCTTGTAAATAAGCCTGCAAATCTTCTTTGAGCGTGGTTCTGAGCGCCATAAACACCGGCTGTAAACGGTCGCCGTCACTGGCCACCACAACCTCACCATTCTGATCCAGCTGTGTCAGCAAGCGTCTGGCATGATCGGCACTAAATAGTGGTGAATCACAAGGCATCACTAATAATATATCGGCATCGACCGCTTGCAGCGCGCTCAAAATCCCGGCCAGCGGTCCTTCAAAGCGGTCATTTCCATCCGTAATCACTGGCAGCTGCCATTGCCGGTAATCGGCCATATTACGATTGGCGCTGATCAACACTTCATCGCTGACCGCCAATAAAGTCTGCAGCGCATAACTGACTAAGGGTTTACCGCGATATAAGATCAATCCCTTATCCTGATGCGACATTCGTCTTGCCAGCCCCCCGGCCAGCACGACCCCGGCGATTTTGCTTTGATCGATCATAATGGTAAGCTTTCGGCATGTGGAACAAAGTCGCTATTTTCGCAAGCTGGTTACTGATTGCAAGTTGCAGCCAGTCGCCGATCCATCAGGAACGGGTCAGTTACTATCAGCTGGAAACCGTAAAACCCTATTCTGAAGTCCTGGCTGAACTGGAAGTGGCTATTGCCGAACACAATTTCCGGATCACCGGCCATAGCCGGGTCGGTAAAGTGATACGGGAACGCGGTGCTGAAAACTTTCCCGAATACGACACGGTTCAGTTCTGTAATCTGACGCTGGCAAAAACGGTACTCGATATCACCCCGCATGCCATTACTTACATGCCCTGTAATGTCGTCACTTATCAACTGAATGGCAAAACCATTATCCGAACCCATTTGCTACCCGAGGATACCGACAATTCAACCTTGAATGACTTTGCCAAAACCATGAATCTACAGCTAAAACAAATTATTGATTTCGCTGCTGAAAACTAAAAAACCAACCTGTCCATTTACGCTTAGCTATTGAAACGCCTATGAAAAACATCTTGCTACCCTCGCTTTTCGCTGCCGCTTTGCTGTCCGGCTGTGCCAATCTCGAACCCAGCGTTCAGGAACTGTCGACATCGGCAGCAGCGCCGCAGATCAATGATTTTCCGACTCGTGACCGGGTCGATTATGTACTGGAATGTGTCGCTAAACATGGCGGGCTCAACTACATCAATCAATACGCCTGCGGCTGCAAAATTGACAAAATTGCCGAACAGCTGAGTTTTGCAGACTATGAAGCAGCCAGAACGTTCAGCCAGATGCAAAAAACACCCGGCGAACAAGGTGCCGCATTCCGCGATCCGCAACAATCAAAAGACCTGCGCGGCAAACTGAAAGAAGTCGATGCCGCCGCCGAAAAAGCCTGCTTCGTTAAATAAACGCTGCTGATCACAAGGTTAGCAAAGCTTGGCTGCGCTAACCTTTTTCTGTTTCTGACTGTTTGAAAAACCATGTTTAATACCCTCGCTAATCTGCCTCATGGCAAACTGCGGATTACCATTGCCGTATTACTGACACTCAACGCACTGCTGTATGCCGCTATCGACAGCCTGATCGCTACCGTCGATGCTTTTGCCTGGCTGGTCTTATTACTGTCATTTGAACTGGAAACCGCCGGTTTACCGGAAACATTGAGCGAAACCACGCTGCATAAAATCCGTAACGGCCTGATTATCATCATTGCCTTGGTATCGGTCGGCTATCTGTTTCTGGGGGACATTCTGAATCTGATTAATTCGGTACTCTGGTTTGCGCTGATTGCCCTACTGGAAATCGAAGTCCGCGCGCCCAGCTTGGTCACCGAACATAAGACGCTCTACTGGCTGGCTTCGATACTGGTATTTACCGGATTAGTGGCAATGGTGGTTATCTGGACACTATCAGGCAGTCTGCTGGATGCCTACAACGGCGCCTTGTGGATCATCGCTTTTGCGCTAATCGAGGTGGATCTGTTCCGTTTTCTGAAAATACGCGCTTAAAGCCTGATCGCCACTGCTCTACAACCGCTTAAACGATGATATGACGGAAAGTCAGATTAATTCTGGGACCTTTGCGCTGCCGGGTTTTCGGTAGCTCATGGCGCCAGTGATGCTGAATATTGCCGCCCATCCACAGCAAATCACCGTGTTCCAGAATCAAGTCCAGCTTATAACCAGACTGCGGATGCCGAAAACGCAACCGGCGACTGTCACCGAAACTCAGCGAGGCAATCTGCGGATTAAGCCCCAGCTGTTTTTCATCATCGGCATGACACCCCATCGAATCACGACCATCGCGATACAGATTGGCCAGCGCGCTGTTAAACCGGCACTGACAATACTGTTCCAGCTCCGTTTTCAGTTGCAGTAACAGCGCAATCCAAGGCCTGGGCCGGTGATCAACCCCGGAATAGCGATACACAGCCCCGGCATCGCCATACCAGGCCATCAGGCGTGGCACGCTTACCCAGCGCCCATAAATGAATAATTGTTCCGATTGCCAG
>CAIUWU010000034.1 GCA_903902945.1 uncultured Pseudomonadota bacterium | reverse complement strand
TTAGCTTGGTCGCACCTTCACCATCGCGAACGATAAGCTCTGCCAGACGCTTGCAGACCCGCTGCAATGCGGCGGCAAACAGCTGATAAGCCGCTGTGTCAGCCAGAATCTCTGGTGCTGAACTGCAGCCGCTGGCCAATATGGTGCAGGCATCATTGGTCGAAGTATCACCATCGACGGTAATCCGGTTGAACGATAGCTCGACCGCATCCGACAGACAGCGTTGCAGCAAACTCTGACTAATACGGGCATCGGTGGCCAGAAAACCCAGCATGGTGGCCATATTGGGCTGAATCATGCCGGCACCTTTGGAAATGCCGCTAATCACGACACTGTGCCCCTCAATCTCGATCTGTTCAGACGCCCCTTTCGGGAAAGTATCGGTGGTCATGATAGCCCGCGATGCTTTGTCCCAGTTTTGTTCGGCAAAACTGGCCGCCGCCGCAGGTAAAGCTGTAACCAGTTTGGTAACCGGCAGCGGTTCACCGATCACGCCGGTTGAATACGGTAAAACCTGACTGGCCAAGCCACCCAGCAAGCTGGCTACCTGTTCACAACTGTGCAGAGCATCATGCATGCCTTGCTGGCCAGTGCCGGCATTGGCATTGCCGGAATTACACAATAACCAGCGCGGCGATTGTGTGAGATGGGCTCTGGCAACGGTAACCGGCGCCGCACAAAACGCATTCCGGGTGAAAACGGCCGCACAGGTGCCGCCTTCTGCCATTTCCATCAGCAAGATATCATCACGCTGAGTTTGTTTGATACCCGCATTACAGGTACCGATTTTGACACCTTTGACCGGGTGCATGATGGGGAAGCTGGTTTCACCGACTGCCATGTTATGTCCTGTTGATTAGCAAAAAGAAAAGCTGTTTAGCCGACTTGCAGCACGATGATGTATTCACCCTGCCCGGCTCGGGTTTCCAACACCTGATGACCGTTGATCCGGCACCAGGCAGGAATGTCCTGCATCACGCCGGGGTCAGTGCATTCAACCGTCAGCACATCACCACTTTGTAAGGTTTTAACTTTATCCTGAGTGCGGATCACCGGTAACGGGCACAATAAACGTCTGACATTTAGAGTTGCTGTTGTCATATAAGCCTCATATAAACCAGCTCTCGGGAATCTGCTCGGCTTTTAACGGCGTAACGGTAATATTGCGTTCGTTACCCTGTTGATCGCGTAAAGTGACTTCAACCTGTTCAGCATCACGCCCTTGTCCATACCGTGCCAGAATCTGGGCAGCCAGATATAAATCGTCTTCATCGGGTGTACCGTCAACCAGCACCAGCGGGCCGCGATGGCTGGCACAATTCATACTAATGAATTCTTTTTTGTAGCCGCTCATGAATTGCGACTCACCGTCTTCCCGGGCGACAATAATTTTGAAATGCGGCTTGGGGCGGATATGACGACCCACTTTCAGCAGCATCACATCATCCAGCTCATAATCGCGGGTACCACGCGCTTTCCATAGATCGACCAGCTTTAATGAATAGCTTTCGTCGGTGAGAAAACAACAGCCACCGGCTGGCTGGGCAAAATCAGTAAAGCCAAATTCTTTAGCCAATCCCATCTGTGGTTTACGCGAACGGCCGCTGAAGCCGTAAAGTTTATTTCTATCAATCCAGCCTTCACGCTCTGGGAGCGTAGCAGGCAAATTCTGGGCCGATAAAGGTCGCAGCAACCGATCATCAGCACCTGACTGAGCGGCAATAATTGGCATGGTTTGTTTACGTTGCGACATGGGTCGCTGACCCACCACTTCCCCAGTGATAATGAAATCAAAGCCATTTTCCAGCATCCATTGCTTGGCTTTGTTAACCATAAAAATTTTGCAGTCCAGACAAGGATTCATGTTGGCGCCATAGCCATGTTTGGGGTTGATCAGAACCTGTTTGTATTCTTCAATGATATCGATGATATGCAGCTTGATACCCAGCTGTTCGGCTACCCACAGAGAATTATTGCGTTTTACCTTGTCGGTATCACGTTTGCGAATCGCATGGGTATGACCTTCAACACAAAATCCGGTAAAAAAATTGATGCCTTCGACATGGATTCCCTGGTTCATGATGGCTTTAGTAGCCAGCATTGAATCCAGACCGCCAGAAATCAGCGCTACCGCCTTTCTTTGACTCATTACAACACTCTTTAAATACAAAAAAGACCTTGCTGCCGCAGCAGCAAGGTCAACTGATTAGCGAACCGCTAAAAACCGCGCTTATTAGTGACTAACGTCAACTTTAGCGCCTTTGGCCTGGCCGATTTCCGCCAGCGTTTGGTTAAACCACTCGGTATCGATATTGAAGGGTTTGCCGCCTTTGATGCGAGGAAACTCAATGGCGCGCAGTACATTACCGTTATCTTCATCGTGTCCAATCACACCGGATTCACGACGGAATGCACACTCAACCGCCAAATCAGCGCAGGATTTGATCAGACGCATATCATCGACATTGGCCGCTGCGGCACGGGCGAAATAACCGGATTTTTGCACCAGAGTTTTTTCAGCGCCGATCATTTGGGCGAATTGCTCACCAAACCATTTACCGGGATTAACCGCATCCAATTTGATATGACCGAATGCGTCGCGTGGCACTTCCTGACCTTTGGCCTGCATTTCAGCCACGATGGCGTCAACACCGGCACCTTCGGAAACGAAGATATTGATGCAATCGACTTTATCCATCAACGCCCGCAAACGGTCCGCTTCGACTTGCAGGTCAATTGCCATTTCAGGAATGAAAACCGCATGAACGTCATACGATTCGCGCGACAGCCCCAGTTCAGGCAGCCATTGTTTCTGATCCAGCAATTTACGATATTCCTGGGCAGTGGCGGCGGTTAACCAGCCGCAGTTACGGCCCATGACTTCATGAACGATCAGCATGCGCGGGTTGGCATTGTTTTCTGCCACCACGTTCAGGAAATAACGCGCACCTTGCTCGGCAGCGGTCCAGGCACCCAGTGACTGTCTGATCGGGAATACATCGTTATCAACGGTTTTTGGCAAACCAATCACGGTCAGGCCATAATCGTTTCTGGCCAAAAATGCTGCCAAGTCAGCCGCTGCGGTATTGGTATCGTCACCACCGATCGTGTGCAGAATATCGACGCCATCTTTCACCAGCTGATCAGCCGCTACTTTTTGCGGATCTTCACCCTCTTTAACCAGACCGCGTTTAACACAGTCTTTAACATTGGTCAGCTTGACACGGCTGTTGCCAATCACAGAACCACCAAAGTTTTGCAATAAACCGGCTTTGGCACGCACTTCAGTCGTCACAGGATAAGAGTCACCCAGCAACAAACCTTTGTAGCCACCACGATAGCAAATGATTTCGATACTGGGGTCGATTTCGGTGTAACGCTCGATCAGGCTGCCGATAGCAGAGTTAAGACAAGGCGCCAAACCGCCTGCAGTAAGAATCGCGACTTTTTTGGGTTTGTTCATGATTAGCTAAATGTAAAAGTTAATAAAAAAGAGGTTTAGTTCGGTAACAGATTGATTAATCTGAGTTCTATCAACGAGGCGGCGATTGTATCACAGGCAAAACCAGGGTTTAAAACGCCTATGCCTGCGGATAATCATCAACGACTGGTGTAAGAGGCCTGATATCGGGCAATGCCGGCTAGAACTTCCTGCCGGGCTTCTTCGAGGCCGCTCCAGCCTTCGACACTAACCCATTTACCTTCCTCAAGGTCTTTATAGTGCTGAAAGAAATGGGCAATTTTGGCGAGTTTATCCGGCTGCATGTCCCGATAATCGGTCACATGATTGTAAAAAGGGGTTAGCCGAGGCATGGGAACTGCCAGCAACTTGGGGTCGGGACCGGCCTCATCGATCATTTTCAACACACCGACCGGACGGCAGTTAATCACGCAACCACTCAACAAAGGAGCTGGGGCGATAATCATTACATCGACCGCATCACCGTCTTCGGACAACGTTTGCGGAATATAGCCGTAATTGCAAGGATACTGCATCGCAGTGCCCATGAAGCGATCTACCGTCAGTTCACCAGTCATTTTGTCGACTTCATATTTAACCGGATCGCTAAAAGCGGGAATTTCAATAATGACATTAATCTCGAATGGCACATTGTTTCCTGCTGAAACTTGGGTATACGACACTAAGGTACTCCTTGTATGAAAATAAACACTGTTATTATAGCAACTGTTGAAATATGACCGAGGTTAATTAGGTGTTAGGCAGCTTACAAAAAATGACCACCACTCTGGCTGAACCCGTGCAATATCAGTTGCCGGTTGGCGAGCAACTATTACCGCTGAATGACTTGATCGGCCAGCGTCTGACACTGCGCTACAGTGGCCAGATTTTCTGCGTTCATTGTCAGAAAAAGACCAGTAAAAGTTTTAATCAGGGCTATTGCTATCCTTGCTTTACCAAACTGGCTCAATGCGATATGTGCATCATGAAACCGGAAACCTGCCACTACGCAGCAGGCACCTGCCGTGAACCGGCATGGGGCGAAAGCTTCTGCTTTCAGCCCCATTACGTTTATCTAGCCAATTCATCAGGGATTAAAGTCGGCATTACCCGACAAAACCAGATTCCGACTCGCTGGATCGATCAGGGTGCAATTCAGGCATTGCCAATTTTCAAAGTGGCTTCCAGACACCTATCAGGGTTGATCGAGGTGATATTAGCCCAACACATCAGCGACAAAACCAGCTGGCAGCAAATGCTGAAAAACCATGTCGAATTACTGGATTTAAAACAGATCCGCGATCAGTTGCTGGCTCTATGCGCCCCTGAGCTGGAAAACATCGAACAGCAATTTGGGGCTGAAAGCATTGAATTGCTGAGCCAGGCCGAGAGTATCAATATCAGTTATCCGGTGCTTCAATATCCGCAAAAAGTAAAATCATTCAATTTCGACAAAGATTCCACGGTGGGCGGCGTCTTGCAAGGGATTAAAGGCCAATATCTGTTATTCGATACCGGCGTGATTAATATTCGCAAATTCAGCGGTTACGAAATTGCCGTTATCGATTAAGCCAGCCCTCGGCATGCTGAATAAACAGATCGGGTGCCTCAACATGCAGCCAGTGGCCGGTACCGGCAATTTCGATGATTTGGGCCTGAGGAAAGACCGCCTCAATGGCTGCGCGGTGAATGTAATATGATTGCTCGCCTGACAGAAACAATACCGGTTTGTCATAAGGCCTGATGCCATCCAATGCAGGAAAAGCCACAATATGCTGGGCATTAGCCTGAAAATAATCGAGATTAATGCGCCATTGATACACGCCCTGCTCCAACTGCAGGTTCTGCAATAAAAATTGCCGGTAACTGAGATCAGGAATCATCAAGGCCAATTGTTGTTCGGCTTGTTTACGGTTAGCTAAATCGGGCAAATTCAGCTGCCGTAAAGCTTGAATCGTATTATCGAAATTATGGCTGTAGCTGACCGGTGAAATATCGGCAACCAATAGTTCATTGACACAATCAGGGTGGTTAAGTGCCAGCCACATGGCAATTTTGCCACCCATACTGTGACCCAGCAGATCGGCGCGACTCAGCCCTTGCTGCTGCATGAAGGCCAGCACATCTTCTGCCATGCAAAGATAATCCATCTGTTCGGCATGCGGCGATGCGCCATGATTACGCAGATCCAGTACATAAACCCGGCGCTGTCCAGCCAGTTGTCTGGCCAAGGTCCGCCAGTTACGCGATGACGCAAAAAAACCATGCAGAATAATCAGCGGGGGGCCGCGATGTCCGTCTCCGAACTGTTCAAAATATAAATTCATAAAATCCTTACTGTCACTGTCAGGCACAATGCGGCTAAATATCCATTTCTGCCTGCAGTAATTTAATCTGATCCCGAATACTGGCAGCCTGTTCAAATTCCAGATTTTTGGCATGCTGATACATTTTATCTTCCAGCTGCTTGAGAGTTTTGGCTGCCTGTTTGGGACTCATGGCCTGATATTCGGCCGATGGCTCAGCAGCTTTTGCCCGCTGACTACTGATCGAACCACCGGCACCGGGAATTGACAGCTCCAGAATATCAGTGACCGATTTATAAACCGTAGTGGGTCGAATACCGTGCTCGAGATTGAATGCCTGCTGTTTGGCCCGGCGCCGTTCGGTTTCATCGATGGCCAGTTTCATCGAGCGGGTTATTTTATCGGCATACAGAATCGCCACGCCATTGGCGTTACGCGCTGCCCGGCCTATGGTTTGTATCAATGACACTTGTGAGCGCAGAAAACCTTCTTTATCCGCATCCAGAATAGCAACCAGGGCGACTTCGGGAATGTCCAAACCTTCGCGCAGCAGGTTGATGCCAACCAGCACATCGAACAGTCCCAAGCGTAAATCGCGAATAATTTCAACCCGTTCCACAGTCTGAATATCCGAATGCAGATAACGCACCTTGACTCCATGCTCAAGCAAGTAATCGGTCAAATCTTCGGACATGCGTTTGGTCAGTGTAGTAACCAGTACCCGCTGCTGTAACGCCACGCGCTTATTAATCTCTGATAGCAAATCATCGACCTGAGTAGTGGCAGGACGCACTTCAATAATCGGATCAACCAGTCCGGTCGGCCTGACTACCTGCTCTACAACCGCACCGGCATGCTCCTGTTCATAAGGCCCGGGTGTTGCCGACACATAAATCCGCTGACCAACCAGACTTTCAAATTCTTCAAACCGCAAAGGCCGGTTATCCAGCGCCGACGGTAAACGGAAGCCATATTCAACCAATGTTTCCTTACGCGATCTGTCGCCTTTATACATGGCGCCGATTTGCGGGACCGTGACATGACTTTCGTCGATAATCAGCAAGGCATCCTTGGGCAGATAATCAAACATGGTGGGCGGTGATTCGCCATCACGACGATTCGACAAATGCCGGGAGTAGTTTTCGATCCCGGAGCAATAACCAACCTCCAGAATCATTTCAATATCGAACAAGGTGCGCTGTTCCAAGCGCTGGGCTTCCACCAACTTATTGTCGTCGCGCAACTGCGTCAGACGTTCGGCCAGTTCCAGTTTGATTTTTTCCACCGCAATCAGTAGCTGTTCACGGGGCGTGACATAGTGGCTTTTGGGGTAAATGGTGAAACGGGCTATACGCTGCAAAATTTCGCCGGTTAAGGGATCGAACATCGATAGGCGTTCGATTTCGTCATCGAATAGTTCAATCCGCAAGGCTTGTTCTTCCGACTCCGCCGGAAACACATCGATAACTTCCCCCCGAACCCGGTATGTGGCACGGCGTAATTCGATATCATTGCGGGTATATTGCATTTCAGCCAAACGACGCAGAATATCGCGTTGCTTGATCATGTCGCCACGCACCAGATGCAGCACCATCTGAAAATATGACTCAGGCTCACCCAGACCATAAATAGCCGATACGGTTGCGACCACAATAGTATCGCGGCGCTCGAGCAAGGCTTTGGTCGCCGACAACCGCATCTGTTCGATGTGTTCATTCAGCGAAGCGTCTTTATCAATGAAGGTATCGGATGCCGGAATATAGGCTTCCGGCTGATAGTAGTCGTAATAAGAAACAAAATACTCGACACTGTTTTCGGGGAAAAACTCTTTCATTTCCCCGTATAACTGTGCTGCCAGAGTTTTGTTAGGGGCCATGATCATGGCCGGACGCTGCGTCTCTTGAATTACATTGGCGACAGTAAAGGTTTTACCGGAACCGGTAACCCCTAACAGGGTCTGATGCAATTCACCATGATTAAGACCTTCAACCAGTTGACGAATGGCGGTCGGCTGATCGCCTGCCGGCTGATAGCGGCTGTGAATTTTAAAAGGCTTTTGCACAATCAGACCGTGTTTTTAAAACTTTGCAAGTCCTGAATCAGGATTCTCCGCCGCTAAGGGCTGCCTGTTCTGCTTCCAGTTTTTTACGCTTGTCACATTTAGTTTTACAGACGCAGTTACCGGTACCACCACAAGAGCCTTTAATGGCGCTGCGACCGAAAATCACACCGACCGCCATGATGACAATCACAACCAGCATAACAACAAATGTCACTAAGAAATAACCCATTGTTAATCCTCTTTATAAATCTGTTAAAACAAAAAACGAGGAGAAATCAGCTGATCGCTCCTCGTTCCTTGATGCCGTATTACCGGAAATTAACCGCCGAAATCATCCAGGAAGATGTTTTCAGGATCAACGCCATTTGCAATCAGCATGTTGATGACTGATGAGTTCATGATTGGAGGTCCGCACATGTAGTATTCACAGTCTTCCGGATTTGGATGGTTTTTAATGAACTCTTCAAATAGCACATTGTGAATGAAGCCGGTATAACCCTTCCAGTTATCTTCTGGTAATGGATCAGACAAGGCTACATGCCATTCGAAGTTGTCATTTTCTTTTTGCAGCATATCGAAATCTTCTACATAGAACATTTCGCGTTTGCTACGTGCACCGTACCAGAACGTCATTTTACGTTTTGATTTCAGACGACGTAACTGGTCAAAAATATGCGAACGCATTGGCGCCATACCGGCACCACCGCCGATAAAGACCATTTCGTTGTCGGTATCTTTAGCGAAGAATTCACCGTATGGACCGGATACGAATACTTTGTCACCAGGTTTCAAATTGAAGATAAATGATGACATAACGCCTGGCGGGATATCATCCGATGCACCTGGAGGCGGAGTCGCGATCCGCACGTTCAGCATGATCTCTTTTTCTTCAGGGTATGAAGCCATTGAGTAAGCACGCAGTGTTGGCTCTTTTACATCAGATACATAACGCCACAGATTGAATTTATCCCAGTCTGGACGGTATTCTTCAGCAACATCCATATCCGCATAACGTGAGACGTGAGCGGGACATTCGATTTGAATGTAACCACCGGCACGGTAGTTAATGGCTTCGCCTTCAGGCAATTGCAGCACCAGTTCTTTAATGAAAGTTGCTACGTTGTCATTAGACTTAACAGTACATTCCCATTTTTTGACACCAAAGACGCTGTCTTCGACTTCGATGTCCATATTGGTTTTTACAGATACCTGACAGGCCAGACGCTCGCCTTCAGCAGCTTCACGTTTACTAATATGTGACAGCTCAGTTGGCAGAATGTCACCACCACCGTTGTGAACTTTTACCTTACATTGACCACATGAACCTCCACCACCACAGGCAGACGATACGAACAGTTGGTTATCAGATAAGGCGGTTAACAGTTTTGAACCAACCGGGACATGAATTTTCTTTTCATTATTGATCAGAATCTCCACATCCCCAGAGGCTACTAATTTGCTTTTGGCACCAATGATGAGAAACACCAGTGCAATCACGATAGCCGTGAAGAAAATAACTCCTAATGCAATTTCTAGCATTACGATACCCTTATAATTGAATTCCAGAGAAAGCCATGAAGCCCAGAGACATCAAGCCAGCTGTAATGAATGTAATGCCCAAACCCTGTAAAGCTGCTGGCACATCACTGTATTTCAGTTTTTCACGAACACCGGCCATTACCGTAATAGCCAAAGCCCAGCCAAAACCACTGCCAATACCGTAAACCACACTCTCACCAAAGTTGTAATCACGTTCAATCATGAACAAACTACCGGCAAGAATCGCACAGTTCACAGTAATCAAGGGCAGGAAAATACCTAATGCGTTATACAAAGCCGGGAAGAACTTGTCTAAAGTCATTTCCAGAATTTGCACAATCGCAGCAATCATGCCGATACAGCTCAATAAACTTAAGAAGCTAAGGTCGACACCTTTAACACCCAACCACGCCAAAGCATCTTCTTTCAGCAAAGTCTGATAGATAAAGTTATTGGCTGGCACGGTCAAGGTTTGCACCACCATTACGGCAATCCCTAAACCCATTGCGGTCGAAATTTTCTTGGATACCGCCAAAAAGGTACACATGCCCAAGAAGAACGACAGCGCCAGGTTTTCAATGAAAACCGCCTTAACAAATAAACTGATATAGGCTTCCATTAGTGGTGCCCTCCTTCACCATGAGAAATCGACAAAATTTTGAATTCGTTATGCTCGACTTGCTTAGGTTTCCAGGTACGGAAACCCCAAATAATCAAGCCGATAACGAAGAAGGCACTGGGTGGTAACAGCATCAGGCCATTTGGCACATACCAACCACCATCTTTTACCAGTGGCAAAATTTCAATTCCCAGCAATTTGCCTGAGCCCAAGGTCTCTCTGACAGTAGCAACCATGATCAGAATCAAGCTGTAACCCATACCATTACCGATACCATCGATAAAACTTTGTAACGGTGGATTTTTCATCGCATAGGCTTCAGCACGGCCCATAACGATACAGTTGGTAATGATCAAACCAACGAATACCGACAGTTTTTTACTGACATCAAATGCAAAAGCCTTCAGCAACTGATCAACCACGATTACCAATGAGGCAATAATGATCATCTGCACGATAATCCGGATACTACTTGGCGTATGCTGGCGCACAGCACTGATAGCAGCACTGGAACAAGCCGTTACCGATGTTAATGCCAGCGCCATTATCAATGATGTCGACATTTGTGAAGTTACCGCTAACGCAGAACACACACCTAATACCTGTAAGGTAATCGGGTTGTTATCTACCAACGGTTCAAATAATACTTTTTTAGTTTCTTTATCCATATTCAGACCTAGCCTTGTTTTCTAATTTTGTTTAGATAGGTAGCGAAACCTTCAGGACCCATCCAGTATTGGATTAAGTTACTGACACCGCGGCTGGTTAAGGTCGCACCGGCCAAACCATCAACTTTATAAACGGCATCGGCTCTGCTTTCGTCGACACCGCCTTTAACCAGAGTCAAAGCCACATCGCCTTTATCGGAATATACTTTTTTGTTTTTCCACAAAGCACGCCAGTTAGGATTAACGACTTCACCACCCAGGCCCGGAGTTTCGGCTTGGTCATAAAGGTTAATACTTTGAACAGTTTGAGCATCTGCTTCCAAAGCTAAAAAGCCGTACATGGTTGACCATAATCCATAACCATTGATAGGCAGAATAATGGATTGCAGCTGACCGCCTTTTTTTACTAAATAGATTTTGGTGTACTTAGCTTTGACACGAATGCTGGCAATGTCCTTAGCGGCAGGAATGACTTCATTCTGTGCCGGGTCTTTAGCTGCTTTACGCTGATCGTATTCGTCAGCATTAATGCTATCGATATAATCGCCGGTTTTCAGGTCGACAATTTTACTTTCAATGCTTTCCTTGAAAGCACTATCAATATCGGTGTTTTCATTCAATAAGCCGGCAACATCAAGAATATTTTTCTTCATATCCAAGGCTTTGTTATGCGTTTGCAAAGGCCTTAAGGCAACAGTCGCTAGTGATACCAATACAGCACACACCAAGCACAACGCCAAAGCTACCGCGATAGTTTTTTCTAAGCTGTCATTACTTAAAACCAATACCTTGTCACGATAGACTTTGAACTGTTCGTAATATTTGCAAAGGTGCTCGTTATACTTACAAGTTTTTTTCTCAGCATTAGCCATGACGTTTAATCCTTCTTCTAATATTTGCCTGAACAACAAAGTAATCAATCAAGGGTGCAAACATGTTTGAGAAAAGAATTGCAAGCATCACACCTTCTGGGAAAGCAGGATTGATAACCCGAATGATGATGATCATCACCCCGATCAAAGCGCCATAAATCCAACGACCTGTGTCTGTCACTGCCGCACTAACCGGATCAGTCGCCATAAAAACAGTACCAAAAGCAAAACCACCTAACACCATATGCCAGTACCAAGGAATCGCGAACATCGGATTAGTAGTGCTGCCAATCACATTCAATAAGGTTGACATAGCAACCATACCCAGAAATACACCGGCCATAACGCGATATGAGGCTACTCGGGTATAAAGCAGGAATGCCGCACCCAGCATGCAGGCAAGTGTGGATGTTTCGCCCATGGATCCAGGAATAAAGCCTAGGAAAGCTTGTATCCAGCTAAAACTGCCTTTAATGGCTTCCAGACCACCCATTGAGGCCAACGAAAGGGCGGTAGCACCGCTATAACCGTCAACAGCAACCCATACTGCATCACCAGAAATAGAGGCTGGATAAGCAAAGAATAAGAAAGCACGACCGGTTAAAGCAGGATTCAAAAAGTTTTTACCCGTGCCACCAAAAACTTCTTTACCCAAAACGATACCAAACGAGATCCCCAAAGCTACCTGCCACAAAGGCATATCGGGTGGCAAGATCAGGGTATACAACATTGACGAAACCAAAAAGCCTTCATTGACTTCGTGTTTACGTACTGTTGCAAATAACACTTCCCAGAAACCGCCTACAGCAAGAGTGGTGATATAAATAGGGAAGAAATAAAGCATGCCGTGCACTAGACATGACAAAGGATTGTAAGGATTGTAGCCGAACAGAACCATAGGAATGCGGCGCCAACCTTCAATCGCACTAACGCCCATAGTCTGCATGGCCTGATTTGCCTGATAACCAGTGTTGTACCAAGCCATCAGAATACAGAACGCAGTGGCAATCACCACGAAAGTCATGGTTCGTTTCAGGTCGTTACCATCACGAACATGAGTTTTTCCGCGTGTTACATCAGACGGGGTATACATAAAAGTATCAACCATCTCATAGAGACCATAATACTTTTCAAGCTTACCGCCTTTTGTAAAATGCGGCTCTATGCTATCTAAAAAATCTCTAGCCGACATTTATCCTTCCTTCTCAATTTTATCTAAATTAGCTCTGAGTACCGGCGCAAAGTCGTGTTTACCAGGATCGACAAATGTGAACAGCGCCATATCTTCTTCATTCAATTCCAGACAACCTAATTGCTGAGCGACATCGGTATCACCAACCACAATTTCTTTAAGCAAAGGCGTGGGCAGAATATCCATAGGCATAACCGTTTCGTAAATACCAACCGGAACAATCGCTCTGTTACTACCATTTTTATCTGTTGTTAATGGAAACAAGCGATGGTCTTTACGATCACGACTAGAGACGTAGACGTTTAAAGCCGAATATTTGTCTTTGCCAGGTACGATCCAGCCAAAAAATTCGCGATCACGCCCCTCTTTCAATACAGAAACCTGAAGATCATAGGCACCTAAAAAGGCAACGGCATCGACAGCACTATGCCCATAAAGAACAGAGCCCGAGATGACACGGTTATCGCCCCCTTCAAGTTCGCCAGCCACTAATTCATTCAAATTAGCTCCCACCCGAGTACGAACCAAGCGCGGATTCTTAACAACCGGCCCTGCAAGTGCAACAACCCGCTCGACACTCAATTCGCCTGTAGTAAATAACACCCCGATGGCTATTACAGCTTGATAATCGATATGCCAAACAAATTTATTGATATTGACAGGGTCGATAAAGTGAATGTGGGTGCTTGGCAATCCAGCAGGATGAGGACCAGAAAATTCGGCAACATCGGTTACAGCCGCATTATCAATTGCAGCACCGGTTGTTTTACACAGATAAGTTTTACCGGCAGTCAGTTTAGCGATTACTTTAAGGCCATTCGCAAAGTCTTCGGCACGATCATTGATGATCACGACAGGATCGGCTGCCAATGGACGGGTATCGATCGCGGTTACAAAAATAGAACTCGGAACATTATCGACCGCAGGCACTTTGCCATAAGGACGCGTTAAAAACGCAGTCCATAAACCTGAATTAAGCAGGTTTTCTTTGACTTGCTCAACGGTCAAATCGGCCAGTTGCTCTGCGCTGTATTTGGCAAAGGTTTGTTTTTCGTTACCTTTAAGATCAATTACAACTGATAACAATGATCGCTTTTCACCACGATTGATGGCTCTTACCACGCCAGCACCTGGCGATGTAAAAGAAACACCCGGATTCTTTTTATCAAAAAACAGCGCCTGACCCAGTTTTACTGCATCACCTTCAGCGACCAGCATTTTTGGTTTTAGACCAACATAATCATTGCCTAACAAGGCAACCGATTGAACGCTGTTTCCATCGGTTATTTTTTGTTCAGGCCCACCTGTAATCGGTAAGTCCAAACCCTTTTTTAATGTAAATTGCATAGTTGTTAAACCTGCTCCCCAGACAAATTGCTGCAAAAAAGCCCTTAGCGAACCTCAGATTTCACCGGACACTTCATGACATAAATCTTCGCCATTACATCACAACTCAGAAGCTTTCTCAATCCGCAAAAGCACAGAGCCTGCCAACTTCATACAATTTGTTGTTTCGCCAACATTCTATCCGAGTATAATCAGCAAACCTGAGAAATTAGCTTGGGATTTTCTAGTTAACTTTAGATTCTGCGAACAAAAATTCATGTCGATTAGCCCCAGAAAACACACTCAACAAGTCTTGGTAGGTAATGTTAAAGTTGGCGGCGGTGCGCCGATAGTTGTTCAGTCAATGACCAACACCGACACTGCGGATGTAGCAGGCAGCGTTAAACAAATTATGGAATTGTCGGATGCGGGCTCGGAAATGGTCAGAGTTACCGTTAACACTGAAGAAGCCGCCCAAGCGGTCCCCGAAATCGTCAATCAACTTGCCCAAAAAGGCTATACCCTACCTATCATTGGCGACTTCCACTTTAACGGCCATAAATTACTGGAAAAATATCCGGCCTGCGCCGAATCGCTGGCCAAATATCGCATCAATCCTGGCAATGTCGGCAAAGGCAAAGCGCGCGACCCCCAATTCCAGCAAATG
>CAIUWU010000033.1 GCA_903902945.1 uncultured Pseudomonadota bacterium | reverse complement strand
TGCCCAAGGGCAGCCGACCAACGCCATTTACGGCGTTTCCAACATGCTGCGCAAGCTGATCCGTGATTATCCGACGCCGTATTTTGGGGTGGTGTTCGATGCCCCGGGCAAGACTTTTCGCCATGAGCTTTACGATCAGTACAAAGCCCATCGTCCGCCGATGCCCGACGATTTGCGGGTGCAGATTCAACCGTTGCATGAACTGATTCGCGCCTTAGGTCTGCCGTTAATCATTGAGCACGGCGTCGAGGCCGACGATGTGCTGGGCAGTCTGGCGCAAACTGCCGCCAGTCACGGTTTTAAGGTGATTATTTCCACCGGCGACAAGGATATGGCGCAGCTGGTGAATCAGCAGATCATGCTCGAAAACACCATGACCAATAGCCGGCTCGATATCCCGGGCGTAGTCGAAAAGTTTGGGGTCAGACCGGAACAGATCATCGATTATCTGGCGCTGATGGGCGATGCGGTGGATAACATTCCCGGTGTGCCAAAAGTAGGTCCCAAGACAGCGGCGAAATGGTTACAGGAATACGGCAATCTGGACAATCTGATGGCCAATGCTGATCAGATCAAAGGCAAGATCGGTGACAATCTGCGTGCAAGTTTGCCGCAATTACCGCTGTCACGGCAGCTGACCACCATCCGCTGCGATGTGGCCTTGCATTATTCGCTGGATGATTTGCGGCGCACCGAACCCGATATGGCCACTTTGAAACAGCAGCTCGGAAGTCTGGGATTCAGCAGTTGGCTGAAAACCCTGAATGGCGAATCCACGCCGTTGGTCCAGTCCGTTACAGATAGCGCACCGGTGCTAACGCCGGCCGGCAAACATTATCAGACGATTCTGACCCAAGCCGAATTTGAGCGCTGGCTGGACAAGTTACAGGCGGCGCCACTGTTTGCGTTTGATACCGAAACCACCAGTCTCAATTACAGCGAAGCCGAGATTGTCGGTATTTCGTTTGCCGTGGAAGCGGGTGAAGCGGCATATGTGCCGCTAATGCATGACTATCCCGAGGTGCCGGAACAGCTGGCCCGCGAGCAAGTGTTGCAGGCTCTGAAACCGCTGCTGGAAAATCCTGACCAGGCCAAGCTGGGACAGAATCTCAAATACGATGCTCATGTTCTGGCCAATCATGGCATCAGTCTGCGCGGCATCGCCCATGACACCATGTTGCAGTCTTATGTGCTGAACAGTACCGCCACCCGCCACAATATGGACGATCTGGCCAAGCATTATCTAGGGCTGGACACCATTCATTATGAAGATGTCACCGGCAAAGGTGCCAAGCAGATTCCGTTTCAGGAAGTCGCTATTGATGTGGCGACTGAATACGCTTGTGAAGATGCCGATATTACCCTGCGGTTACATCAGACGCTGTCGCAGCAATTACAGCAGCAACCGTCTTTATGGCAGTTATATCAGCACATTGAAATGCCGCTGGTCAGCGTGCTGACCCGGATCGAAGCCAACGGTGTGCTGGTTGACAGCGCCATGCTGGATCAGCAGAGTCTGGAGCTGGCCAACCGGATGATCGGAATTGAGCAGCAGGCCCATGATCTGGCCGGTTCGGCTTTTAATCTGGGCTCGCCCAAGCAGATTCAGGAGATTTTGTTTGAGCGTCAGAATCTGCCGGTAATCAAGAAAACCCCGAAAGGTCAGCCTTCTACCGATGAGTCGGTGCTGCAGGAGCTGGCGCTGGATTATCCGTTGCCACGGCTGATTCTCGAGCATCGCAGCATGAGCAAACTGAAATCGACTTATACCGACAAGCTGCCGCAACAGATCAACCCGCGCAGCGGGCGGGTGCATACCAGTTATCATCAGGCGGTGGCGGCAACCGGGCGTCTGTCGTCATCCGATCCTAATTTGCAGAATATTCCGATCCGCAGCGAAGAAGGCCGCAAAATCCGTCAGGCATTCATTGCAGCTCCCGGCTACCGGATAGTGGCGGCCGACTATTCGCAAATCGAACTGCGGATCATGGCGCACCTGTCGGATGATGCCGGTTTGCTGGCGGCCTTCTCGCAAGGCGTCGATATTCACAGCGCCACTGCTGCCGAAGTGTTTGAAGTGGAGCGCGATCAGGTGACTCATGATTTGCGCCGTTCGGCCAAGGCCATCAACTTTGGTCTGATTTACGGTATGTCGGCGTTTGGTTTGGCCCAGCAGCTGGGGTTGTCGCGCAATCAGGCGCAGGCTTATATCGATTTGTATTTCAGTCGTTATCCCGGGGTGAAACAGTATATGGACAACATTCGGGAGCAGGCCAGACAGCAGGGTTATGTTGAAACCTTGTTTGGCCGTCGCTTGTATCTGCCGGATATCAATGCCAAAAATCCTGCCCAGCGGCAGTACGCCGAGCGCACTGCGATCAATGCTCCGATGCAGGGCACCGCAGCTGACATCATTAAACGGGCGATGCTGGCCTGTGATCACTGGCTGGCTGATAGCGGTGCCGATGCCCGGATGATCATGCAAGTGCATGATGAGCTGGTGTTTGAAGTCGCTGAATCGCAGCTGGACAGCGGCATCGCCACCATTCGCGAGTTGATGTCGCATGCCGCCGAACTGAAAGTACCGTTACTGGTCGAGGTTGGTTCGGGGCAAAACTGGGATGAGGCGCACTA
>CAIUWU010000032.1 GCA_903902945.1 uncultured Pseudomonadota bacterium | reverse complement strand
TATCGTACCCCCGACTATGGCATCTGGGAACGCGGTAACAAAATGAATCATGGTGTTGCCGAGCTGAATGCCAGTTCTATCGGCATGGTCAAGGCAGCGTTAGAAGCCATGTCCGGTTGTAATCTGTTTGGTAAGGATGGTGGGCAGAGTGCGGTGATCCATGTCATCAGCGATGATATTGCCCGCACCCGGATTACTCTGGAATCGCTGTTGCCGCGGGAATCGATTTCGAAGGAAGTCGATTCAGCCTTGTTGAGCATTACCGGTTTCCCGGCTTTTGCGGTCGATGATCCACTGATTCGTGAAAAGACCGATGCCCTGATTGTTGAAAAACTGCAAGGCCATTACGGTTGCAAGCGCTTTCTGCTCGATGGTCATCAGACGGTGATTGAAGATCATCAGCGCCTGCATTACGAGCCGCATGAGCTAAAACAGTTCATGGATATTGAATGCGAATGGCCGTTGTTTTTCTGTTATTTGCAACTGAATCATCTGTTCGCCGGGCATCAGGCCGAAGCCGAAGCCTATCATCAACGTTTGCAGGGCTTGCTGGTCGACGGCTTGCTGCCGGAATTGTATTTTGTGCCGGAACAGGCCATTGCCGATGAAAAAGCCCAGCCGCACAGCCAGTTAAGGACAGCCAATGACAATCTGCCGCTGGTCTGGGCGCAGAGTCTGTATATTCTCGGCGGTCTGTTACAGGATCAGTTACTGACACGGGATGATATTGATCCGCTGGGCCGTTATAAAAAAGTCAAACGACAAGAGCAGGTCACGGTGCAGATTGCCTTGCTGGCTGAAGATGAGCAGGTGCAGCAAAATATGGCCCGGCAGGCGATTGCCTCACAAACCTTAACCGAAATTGCGCCGATTCAGGTGCGTAACGCCAGTGAGCTTGCGCTGGCCTTTACCCATGTCGGCCGCAATGATCGCATCGGACTGACCGGACGGCCGTTGCGACAGTTACGCAGTATGTCGACGGCGCGTTTATATTTACTGGCTGGCCAACCCTTGTTATTCCTGCCGCAATTCATGAATCAGAAGGGTTTTTATATTGCCATGGATAACCGCCTGCTGATTCAGCGGCTGAAAATGGAGCTGGCGTATATCAGCCGGCAATGGAATGAAGCCGCAGCTCCATTGCTGGTGATTCATATCCAGCACAATATGCTCACCGGTGAAGATCGTGATGTCTTGCTGGATTTCATCGGGCAGTTGCAGCAGGGCCAGTTGCCGGGCGCGGCAGTCCAGCTGGGTTTGCTGACCGATCTGGTGGCCGCTGCTGGCTGTGAGCAAATCAACTATTTGCATGATTTTCAATTTTCCGAGGCTAGCTGGGAAGAGCAGCAAAGACCTTATAGTGACTGGCTGCCTGCCTCGGATCCGGCATTGGCTGAGCCAGACAGCTGGCTGCTGGCGCAATGGGAGCAGAGTGATGACAGCGTTCTGATCGAGCAATTGCGGGCGCCAAATGCTCTGCTGGCGCAACTGGAATTGTTAAATCTGCTTTATCAGCGTTACGGCTTGGACTACTGGCTGGATTTTGCCGGCGGTTGTCGGGTCGGCGATCTGCTGGAAGAACTCTATGCTCGCGCCGGTGATCGTCATGCCTGGTACATCATTCGTCGCTGCGCCGGTCTACTTGGTAAATACGATATTAATCTGGAACAGGCAGCCACCGAGATTCTGGTCCGGCAGCATCCATTGACACTGGGTCGCGCCTACAGCGGTAAAGCAACTTTATCGAGGCCGGCGGACTCATCGCAGATTCTGACGACCATTCAGCAATTCAATCCCAGTGACAGCAGTCAGCAGATTCTGATTCAGGAGCTGATTATTTATCTGGGGATGCTGATTAAGCTCAGCCCGGATCTGTTTGCCGATATGCATACCATCCGCGTTGGCCATATTTTGCAGCTGATGATCGCTCGGCAGAAACGCCTGAGCAGTACCTCGATGGACCAAGCTTATACCGACATGCTGTCGCTGGCGCCTTATCAGCTGGCCCAGTGGGTAGCGGATACCCTGGCGGAATATGGCAACAGTGAAAACCAGCTGGGCGAGATGGAAAGTCTGCATTATCAGGGGTTGCCCGGTGACTGGTCGGCAGCCCGCTTTACCGCTCAGATGGATCCGCGTTTGTCTTATGGCGAGGACTGGTATGCCTGGCGTGAACAATGGGGCAGTATGGGGCGTGAAAACGATGCTTTTTTTGCCGGTGTCTGGGATTTGCTGCATCACTGCAAGGGCTTGATGATTGGTGAAAAATACAACAGTAAACGCCGCATCGACAGCGAAATGGTGCTGGCGCAAATGACCGCCGGGGAGCAAAGCTTTAAATTGCACATCAATCATATTCTTAACAAGATTCAGGCACCGGTTTACCGGCAGCTGAGTGTCGAAGCCTTGCGGGCGATGGCGGTAGTGGTCAAGGAGAATCCCGATTTGTATATCGACGATACCCTGGTCACCGATATTCTGATCGGTCATGCGGTCAGGCTGAACTGGTGGCACAATCATCCGCATTATCGCGATGAGTATGATGAATGTGTGGCACTGGCTTGGCAGGCTTTTTATCAGTTGCCGCCTCATGCAGTGGCCAACAGCATCCTGGATGCTTTACATTATTTGCTTAACAATACGCGCACCGAGGTGGAGCAGGCATGATATTAGCGGGAGATATAGGCGGAACCAAAACTGTGCTCGCTTTGGTTGCAAAACAAGACGACGGTCAGTTGCTGATCAGACACGAACAAATATTTGCCAGCGGCGACTTCGGCCGTTTCGAGGACATTCTGCAATTGTTTTTACTCGATAAACCGGCTGTTAGCGCCGCCTGTTTCGGGATTGCCGGGCCGATTGTCAACCAGCGCTGTCAGACTACCAATTTACCGTGGCTGATTGATGCCAGCGATTTGCAGGATTTGTTGGGCACGCCGAAAGTCAGGTTGCTGAATGATCTGGAGGCTATGGCGTTGGGAATGCTGCAGTTGGATGCCAGCGAATGGGTGGAACTCAATCCGCAGGCACAGGCCCAGCCCGGCAATATTGCCGTGATTGCTGCGGGTACCGGACTGGGTGAGGCGGTGTTGTACTGGGACGGACAGCGCCATCACGCTATGGCTACCGAAGGTGGGCATAGCAGTTTTGCCGCCATGAATGCCCAGCAGGATGCTCTGTTAGCTTATCTGCGGGCAATGTTTCCGGCCCATGTCAGTTATGAACGGATTTTGTCGGGGATCGGTTTTAGTCATTTATATGATTTTCTGCTGGCCAGCGGTTTTGCACCGGCTTGTCCGGCGGTGCCGGCGCCGGATAATCAGTCTGGTATGGACCGCAATGCGCTGATTTCCCGACTGGGCGTGATGGGTGAAGACGCCTTGTGTCAGGAGGCCGTACGTTTGTGGGTAGAAATCTATGGTGCCGAGGCCGGTAATCTGGCGCTGAAAAGTCTGGCTAGTGGCGGGGTCTTTATTGGCGGTGGCATTGGTCCCAAAATTCGCCCGGTATTGGAGTCGGGTGTGTTCTTGAAAGCCTTCACCGCCAAAGGTCGCTTTCAGTCCTTTTTGTCTACTCTGTCGATCAAGCTGGCGTTAAATCCCAAAACGCCTTTATTGGGAGCCATGCATTATTTTGATGCCGATTAAGCCGGCGCTATAGATTGATGCCTGTCAGTTTTTGCTGACACGTATCAATCTTTTCTTCCGTTGAAACTGCTATGTTTTAAACTACGCCCCGTTACGAAATATCCGGCTGACGGTGATAAGCCTTGTCAGCTGTTTTTTTAGTTTAAAAATCCTTGGTTAATCATGCCGCATCGTATCTTTCGCATAAGCAAACCCAAAACCGACATTACCCAATTACCTAAATTAGGTCTGGCTAAGAAACATCTGATAGCCGATTTCAAACATTATTACAGTCATCGTTTGGGGCGGGATGAAAACTGTCAGTCGGTGCATTACGCCTATCAGGCCTTGTCGCTGGCGATC
>CAIUWU010000031.1 GCA_903902945.1 uncultured Pseudomonadota bacterium | reverse complement strand
GTAAGCTGCCCTCGCCTTTTTGGTTTATTCAGCCAACCAGCCTTGTAAGGCATCGATAATCTCTTGCGCCTGTTTCTCGCTAGAGATATTAAATTTTGATTTTTGCTGATATTCACCATTACGTTTTTGATAACGACGAATCGTAAAACGATCAGCGCTGTATTGTTCTTTGCTCGGTTCCCAATCTTGATAGCGATAAATCACAGTCGCCCAAGCTCCTTTGCTCAATACTTTTTTATCTAGTTCTTTAACGGTTTCAATACCGCCATCTTCATAACGGACGGTTAATTCTTCAACGGTTTCAGCCATAGTTCTCTAGATTGAAAATTTAAAACGCCCGGAGTCTATCACGACTCCGGTTAATCATTGACTTACAAAATCACCAAATGCTCGGCTACCTTCTCCGGTTTTGATGGTGTTCACGACTTCAAGGGTACCAGCATTGATAACCGAAACATTGTTATCAAACCAGTTGGCGACATAAATCCGATTAGCCTGGCGATCAGTACTGATACCTTCTGGTTTATCACCTACGGTAATGGTTGCAATTTCAGTCTGTTTGGCGGTGTCGACCACGGAAAGAGTACTGTCATCCTGATTGGTGACAAACAGGCGGCTGCCGTCCTGATCAAGTGCCACTGCATAAGGCCGTGCACCGACCTTGATGGTGGCCAGACGTTTAAGATGTGCGGCATCCAGTACGCTAACGTCATTACTTTCGACATTGGCGCTGTATAAATACTGACCTTTGTCATCAATGCCAATCCCAAACGGATGCGCGCCAACTTTGGTTGTATTCCGAATTGCGTAGGTTTTCAGATCAATCTGTGAAATCGAATCATCCATACGATTTGCGACATACAGCCAGCGGTTGTCAGGGCTGACTGTCATGCCGGATGGTGATCTGCCCACAGTAATGGTCTGCAGACGCTGAAAATGCTGGCTGTCAAAAACCGCTACCGTGTTTTCATACCAGTCCGCGACAAAAATACGTTCGCCTTTGCGGTCAACGGTGATACCCAGTGAGGCACCCGCTACTTTGACTTGATTGATCACTTTTAAGCTGGCTATGTCAATCACTGCAAAACCGCCGGCTTCCGGGGTGCTGATATAGACCTGACGGGTATGGTTATTGACCGCCACACCGGCCGGTTTACCGGCAACTGTAATGGTCTTGATGACTTGCTGGTTTTTAGCATTAATCACTGAAACGGAATTATCCAGTTGATTACTGATAAAAATCAGGGCTTCTGCGTACGCAGTCTGGCAAAGCAACAGCAGACTGACAGTCAGGCAAATGGATTTAATAGTCATAGGCAATAAACAGACGGGATCAAGATTTGCTGACACCAGCAACGGCTGCCGATGTCAGCAAACAACGAGCTTAACGCTTCATGTCGATTTGAACGGCAGGCGTCGCACTTGGATTGACTTTTTTCGCCAGATTGGTCAGACCTTTGGTCAGAACATCGGTTACCGCTTTGTCAGCAGCTTCTTCGTTCAATTCAGCTGGCGGATTGTTGTTAACGTAAGCGCGGTAGTAAGTGGCAACCCACTCAACTTCGGCTTTGCCGCCTTTGTCAGTAACTTGCAGTTCAGCAGCATAGTTACCTACTGGCAGTACTGGAATGGTTTCATCCTGGCCAGCGTGTTTGATGGTACCAGTTGAACTCATTTCAGTGATTTTGTATTTGTAAGACATTTTGCTGTCTTCGTAGGCTTTCAGTTCTTCGGTGATAGTGCCGCCGTTAGCCAGAGTCAGGACGCGAATCGCACCTTTTTTATTACTACCGTCGCCTTTGACGCTTTTGATGCTTGGATGCCATGACATATCATCATAGTTTTTAACGACATCCCAAACTTTGGCAGCGGGTGCGTCGATCAGGATAGTAGCGGTTAATTTTGCTCTAACAGGGCCATGAGCGTTAACCAGACCGCTGAATAACATCAGAGCAGCCGAAACTAATAGCGAGGTTTTTTTCATAAAGGTTTCCTTTGTTGGACTCAAAATTTGGAATTTGCGATTATAAATTAAAAATCCCCCAGCAGTATGCAAAAGCATTGCTGGCTTTAGTGATGAACAACCGGCAAATCAATCAATATGAGCAGCAGTTTCTACTGGCACGACTATGAAACTTTCGGAATCGATCCGCAGCGTGACAGAGCCTGTCAGTTTGCCGGCATCAGAACTGATATGGACTTTAATCTGATCGGTGAGCCTTTGATGATTTACTGTCAGCTGCCCACTGATTGTCTGCCGGATCCTTATTCTTGTCTGATTACCGGGATTACCCCGCAGCTGGCCAATCAGCAAGGCGTTTGCGAAGCGGCGTTTATCGCACAGATTCATACCCAGCTGGCTGCGCCAGGTACCTGTGGCATCGGCTATAACAGTTTGCGTTTTGATGATGAAGTGACTCGCAACCTGCTCTATCGCAATTTTTATGATCCTT
>CAIUWU010000030.1 GCA_903902945.1 uncultured Pseudomonadota bacterium | reverse complement strand
TTTTCCGCGAACCAAATGGCTTTTTTCATCGATAACAGTTTCAGGCGTTGCCAGCGGTAAATTGGCGACATTCAAGCTGTAATCGTCATGCGCCCATTCGCAGCGTGACAACACCATCTTGGGGATTTTCTTTAAAGTCAAGTTAGCAAACTGATCCGCTTTGCCGTGAAACGCCGCGCAGCAGACTAACAATGAACGATCACCGCCCACTTCTAAAGACAGCTCTTCCAGTTGTTGATGCGAGAGGTTTTGCGTGGTGACGTAGATAAAATCGTGTTCCGAGGAATAGCCGTGATTCCACCATTGGGCATCCGAGGGCGCATAAGTAAAACCTTCCAACTTGCACAAGGCTTCCGCGAGCATCGCTGGATTGTAATTTTTATTCACTACCCAATTGCCCCATTTATCCTGTTCCATCAAAGACGGTGCCAGGGTGTAATAGCGAAAGCCGCCACCGCCTTGCCAGTTGACCGCTTTGGAAATGCCGCCTTGATCTTCGCCGTCGATGACTTTTTGCAGACGCGGAATTATATGGGTTTGGCAATGATCACCTAGCTCTATCATGATCCAGCGGCGACCCATTTTGTGGGCGACTGCGCCAGTGGTGCCGGAACCAGCGAAGGAATCTAAAACAAGATCGTTGGGCTTTGTTGTAAGCTCTAAAATCCGTTGGATCAATTTTTCGGGTTTAGGAGTAGAAAATATATATCTATCGTTGAACTTTGATACTTCTCGTTTTGCATCTTGATTATCGCAAACCTCTGTCCTTAACCATAAGGTCATACAGACAATACCCTCTTGAACTTCTGTAAGAAATCGTTTTATTCGCGGTACATTATTTCCAGTTTCTCCAAACCAGATTCTATTATCAGCTCTTAATTCTTCAAATCGCTTTGGAGATGCAGCCCAACAACGGCCTTTTGTTGGAAGTAGAGTTCTACCGGAAGGAGTGGTGATTTCGTATATATTTTCACTAACACCGGTTTTGGCAAATTGAGCACCGCGCTGACCTCCTGTAAGGCTGATTGTGAAATCTCCCGAAGTCCATACTCCGCGAGGGTCATTGTCAGGATTCAGGTATCTTGAGTCGGTGTCGCTAGTTCTAGGTAAGAGGTTGGGACGCCAAAGCTCTTTGTTTTTAGCATATACCAGTACATGGTCATGACTATCAGAAAGCCAAATACTGTTGGCTTGGGGAGAGAATTTTTTTTGCCAAACCACATTCGCTACAAAATTGCCTCGCCCAAAAATCTCATCGCACATTACCTTCAAATAATGTGCTTCGTTATCGTCAATCGTTATCCACAACGAACCATCATCCGCCAATAACTCGCGAATAATCTCCAAACGATCGCGCATCAACGATAACCAAATGGAATGCTCCAGGCCATCGTCATAATGGGTAAATGCGCTGCCGGTGTTATAGGGTGGGTCGATAAAGACACATTTCACCTTACCTCTATATTCCTGTTCCAAAGCTTTAAGCGCTAATAAGTTGTCACCAAAAATCAGCTTATTATCAAACTGATCGTTATCACTAACGCGCTGTTTAGCATGATACGACAAACTCGGGTCTTCTAATAATATGCGCGGCTCCAGCTTCGGCCTTCTATCCTTGCCTATCCAGGTTAATTCCAGTTTGGTTTTGCTCATGATTGATTTTGCTTTAACTGCTGTAATAAGGGTAAAAGCGCGGGTATATTGGTTTGGATAATGCTCCACAAAGTATCATTATCAATGCCGAGATAGCCGTGAATTAAACGGTTGCGGGTGGCAATAATCATGCGCCAAGGGATTTGCGGATTATTTTGCCGAAGGTGATCGGGAATATGGGTGGCCGCTTCGCCGATCAATTCCAGATTGCGCACCGTGGCATCGTAATTTAAACCACTATCGATAAATCCTTGTTGATTAAAGCCTTCGGTGTAGCACAGCACTTTCTCGGCAAAACCGATCATATCGTCCAGATAAAAGCGCCATTCGCGTGCTAAAAGGTCAGACATGAATCGCTTCCTTTTCGATAAACGGGCGCAACTCCGAACGCAAGGCCTTGTCGGTCACTAAATCGACCCGACAGCCTAAATGGTCTTCCAGCATAAACTGCACGCCGAAATAACGTGAAGAAGTGGCCGGGCCATCAAAGCTAACGAGAATATCAACGTCACTGCTGTCAACGGCTTCATCGCGGGCAGTTGAACCAAATAAGGCTATATCGGTAATACCGAATTGCTGCATTACTAAAGGCTTGATTTTTTTGAGTATGGCTAATGCTTGCTGTTGTTTCATAACATGAATCTATTCACCTATAACGTTTGGCCAATTTACTGTATATGCCAATCAATCGTAAACAAATCTTCTGCCTGGGTGCTTTGATTGAGTTTGTTCTCTAACTGTCCAATCAGCGTTTCCTGCCGTTCATCTATTTCATCTTGACGATCAAATAATTCTTTCCGTTGCTTATTGCGTGTGCGTTCTAACTCAATCTGATGTGGGTTAAGGTCAACAGTCGCGTCAAATAAGGATTGTGAGAGTCTATCAACGTCGCCGCCAGCAGATTGCCGGGTTAGCTCGTAGGCATAGTATTTGGCGTGGTAATCAGTTATCACAAAATTTTTAGATCGAAAACTTAGGGTATGCCTAATCATCCCATAACCTAAACTGTCATTCGATTAATCGTATTGTTAATTGTGTTTAATTTATAAAAAAGGAGGCTTGCGCCTCCTTTTAGTTTAGCCAGACCGCTAACGGTTTAGTTGAAGCTTGTGCCGGGTGTTGCTGGCAGGGTTGGCATAGTCTGTACAGGGAATTCACCGGTCAGTGCATTCAGGAAGGCCACGATGTCGGCTACTTCGGCATCGGTCAGGTCTTTATCCAGCTGTAATTTAGCCATCACCCGCACGGCTTGATCCAGGGTTTTGACCGAACCATTATGGAAATAAGGCGCTGTCAGCGCGATATTGCGTAATGTAGGTACTTTGAACAGATGTTTGTCGCTGTCTTTGCTGGTAACAGCAGCAACACCCAGATCTTTGCTGAAGTGATATTGGGCTTCAAAGTAGCCGTTTGGAATGACAGGGAATTTTTGGAATGAACCACCGCCATTCAGGGCCGGGCCGCTGTGGCAGCTGGTGCAGCCTAACTGGTTGGCTTTTTCCAGACCACGCACCTGTTGTGCATTCAGTGCAGATTTGTCGCCATTGAGGTATTTGTCATAAGCGCTGTTAGGTGTGATCAGTGTTCTTTCATACGCGGCAATCGCTTTAGTGGCGTTGTCTTTGCTGATCGAATTAGCACCAAAAGCTTTTTCAAAGGCTTTTTGATAACCTTCGATGGTTTTCAGACGGGCAACGACATCATCCCAGCTTTTCATACCCATTTCGATTGGGTTGGTAACCGGTCCGGCAGCCTGCTCTTCCAGACTGGCAGCACGGCCATCCCAAAACTGTACTTTATTAAATGCCGCATTCCAGACGGTTGGTGCGCTACGACCACCGGTCTGAGCGCCAACGCCGACAGAGTTAGGTCGGTTGTCTTCACCGCCCAGCATGGTGTTATGGCAAGACGCACAAGATACCGTGCCTGATGATGACAGCCGTGGGTCGTGATACAGCATTTTGCCC
>CAIUWU010000029.1 GCA_903902945.1 uncultured Pseudomonadota bacterium | reverse complement strand
CGCGGTCTTTACCGTGAATCATGCAATACAGATTATAGGGCCACTGGCTGCCCTGCCGTGGCCGCTGATAACAGAGATTAACACAACGATGTGCGCTGATTTGTTTGCCTAGACTGGCAATCAGCTGATCGGGCACATTGATGACGATCATGGCATTGGCCTGATAGCCGAGCGGCCGATGCTTTACCACCACCCCCCAGCGCTTGATCAGGCCCTGCTGTTTTAGTGCCGCCAGACGCTCCAGCAACAAGGACTCTGTCATCCCTAACTGTTCGGCAATCACCGCATAAGGTCGTGCCGTAACCGGCAGCCCTTGCTGCACGGCCAGCAGAATCTGGTAGTCGAGAGGATCAATCATCGAGATTCAGTTCAAAACCAAGGTTGATATAAAAATCTTCCAGCATCGGTAATAGCATCGCCGGATAACCGGTATCGGTTTCAATTTCCTGCACCAGAGTCTGTAAATCAGTTTCGTCGTTCGCCATCAGCACAAACCACAGGTTGTAGTGATTTTCGCGTTCGTAATTGTGATTGACATTGGGATAGGCACTGACTTGGTCAGCAACTCGCAGCAGATCGGCTTCGGCGACCGCCATTGCCACCAGAGCACTGGCGCCAATACAGTTAGGCGCGATCACCGGGCCGATGCGGCTGATGTAATTTTGTGCTGCCAGCCGCTGATAAGCCGATAACACCTCGCTTTCCGAGCTATCCAGCTGCCTGGCGATCTCCAGAAACGGCGTCGGTGATAAGGGAAAATCCTGCTGAAAGCGGTTCAGCAGCTGTTTATCCAGTGCAGACAGCATCTTTACAAGCCAAGCTGGTTAGCGCGATTGCTAAAAAAGATGCCGCTGGGTTTGCGGGCAGGCAGCTGTGCTGATTGCCGGAATGAGTCGGTATCGTAAACCACCACCTTATCTTCATCCCGCACCGCCATCCACACCGCTTCGCCGCGTGGGGTAAATTCCATGTGTAATACCGCCTTACCGGGTTGCAAGGTCTGAATCACGCTGAAATCTTTGACATCGATGACCTGCACGGTCTGATTATCGGGAAAGGCAAAATTGACCCACACCTGACGGGCATCGGGTCGCGACATTACAAATACCGGCTGACCGGCCACCGGTATCCGTTTGATTAACTGCCAGTCGCGCTGATCAATGACCAGCACTTCATGCTGACCGACTGCGGGAACAAACAATAAATCACCGGCTACCGTCCAGCCTTCCAGATGTGGCATTTTATAGACCGGCATTTGTTCGTCGTCCTTGCCGTAATCAGCCAGAATATGCTCAACACCGTTCTCCGGCTGCCACAAATCCAGCAGCGCCAGGCCTTTTTCACCAAACAGACCGGCAGCATAAAAATGACCGTCCGGGGTCAGCAAAGCGTCATAAGGCTGAGCACCGATATCTTCAAATTTGGTCACTTGAGGCTGACGCGGATTTTTGGCGTCGATCAACCAGATTTGATTGGCTTCGAACAAGCTACAGACAAACTTTTGCCCGGGTGCATCGACCAATCCGACGACTTTGGATCTTTTATGCTCATCGCCATATTCAGCCGGAAGATCGGCCAGTAATTCCAGGGTGTCGGCGGCAAAAATCTTGACGCCACCCGGCGTGTAGTTGGAAACGGCAATCAGCTTGCCATCCTGAGAAATCGCCCCGCCAATACTGTTACCCGACTGCACGATACGCTTCACCAACTTGTCCTGCAGCAAATCGATTTTACTGAGGCCGCCATCACGACCAAACACATAGGCATAGCGCTGGTCGCGGGAAAACACCACCGAGGCATGAGATAAATCACCCAGATTGTCTATCCGGCTCAAGGTCGAAGCAGTCGTGGTATTGATAATCAGCACACTGCCGGTTTCGCGCTCGATCACCAGTCCCAGATCACCACTAGCACGCGGTTCGGCATTGAGAGCGGACCACAATAGCCAGCCAGTTATCACGATCAGGCATCGCCACAGCTTCAGATTCATAGTGTTTCAGATTAAGGTTGACGCAAGCGCTGAATCATCCAGTGAGTTTCTTCAGCATTGAGAAACGGCCGCCAGGCCGGCATCGCTGTACCGGCACGACCATTCTGAATCGCATCGAACAGCAAGGCATCGGTTTTATCGGCAATCGCATCGGCCATTAAGGAAGGCCCCAGCCCACCTTTAGGCGGTAATCCGTGGCAAGAGCCGCAATCATGCTTGAGCATATTGAGTAGTTCGGCCTGCCGCGCCGAGCTTAAATCGGCAACGACAGGCTGTGAGGCTAACAGCAATAACAGCAGATACGGCATATCTTAAGGTTTGACGCTACTGTAATAGCTGACAATATCGTTGATGTCGTTATCGCTGAGTGAGCCGGCGATATTGTTCATCAACTCGGAAACCCGGGTTTTATCACGGTATTGTTTTAGGGCGTTTTTCAGATAAACAGGATCGCGTCCCGCCAAAGGCGGGAAAATCGATCCTTCAGCCGGTAAACGCATACCATGACACTGTGAACAAACGCCAGCCACCTTGTTCTGTCCAGCGTAAGGACTGGCGGCTTCGGCTTGCACCGATAGCAGAGCCATTATTGATACTGCGATCAAAACTGCTCTCATTTCAGTTTCTCCATTTCATCAGGCGACAGACCACGGGTCATGTATTTAACCCGACCACGCGAGAAAATACCGGCCGGGCTTTCCATCGGCACAGTCGCTACTTTTTGCAAGGTGTTTGAGTCATACACCACTACTTCGTCACCGTTATAACCGGCGCTGATATAAAGGAATTTACCGTCAGCACTGTATTCAGGGAAGTAGGCATGACCACCGACATCCAGCGTTTTGACCACTTCCAGAGTTTTCTTGTCGATCAGCTGTACGGTACGGGCCCGACGGTCTTTGCTGATAATATCAACCGCCACATAAGGCGCATTGGCATGCGCAGCGGGCGACTCAGTACCACCGGCAACCGGCACCTGTTTCACCACTTCCATTTTGTCCAGATCCCAGACACTGACTACAGTTTTATCGCAATCACCAAAGTTGGTGCCAAAACCTAAAGTACGGCCATCAACCACGACCGCTGAGCCGCCACCGACATGCGGTACACAACCGGCTTCCAGTTTTTTGATGATTTCACGTTTTTCCAGATCAATCGCTGCGACGATGCTGTCG
>CAIUWU010000028.1 GCA_903902945.1 uncultured Pseudomonadota bacterium | reverse complement strand
GCGGAATATCTTCCGGATCTGATACCAACACCACTTCGGCCTCGGCATCCAGCTCGATTTCTTCACCGCCATCCAGCTTCTCGCGGCCCCGCAGAATTTTGCCATCCACCTTCACCCGGTCTGCTTTGATCCAGGTTTGCAGCTTGCTGCGCGAATAGTCGGGAAACATCTCAGCCAGACACTGGTCGAGGCGCATGCCTGCCAATTCATCAGGAACCCTTGCCGTTAATATCGTCATAGTCGTTTTTAAGTTATACTCGCGCTCGGATTGCCGCCCCCAGGGCCGCAAAAAACCCGTAATATTACAACGTGTTGTCACCCGCATGCGATTACTTTTAGCAAAATCCATTGTCATTATTGGCTTAGCCCTCTCTTTACAAGGCTGTGAAACCCTGGAAGGCTTCATGAGTAAAGACTCCAAAAGCGCCAAAGAAGATGAATACAAAGACTGGGACGAGCAGCGCTTCCACCAACAGGCCAAGGAAGCGCTCGACAATAAAAACTACTCCAAAGCCGTAACCTTGTATGAATCAATGGAGGCTCGCTATCCGTTTGGTGACTACACCCCGCAGGCACAGCTGAACGTCGCCTACGCTTATTACAAAAACGACGACCCGGAAGCTGCGATTGCCGCCGCCGACCGTTTTATCAAAACCCACCCGCGCAACTCCCACGTTGATTACGCCTACTATCTGAAAGGCCTGATCAACTACAACCGCGGCATTGGTTTCATCGACCGCTTCCTGCCCACCGACGCATCGCAGCGCGATCCGGGACCGGCCCGCGATTCGTTCGACAACTTCAAAGAACTGATTACCCGTTTCCCTAACAGCCCCTATAACGAAGATGCCAAGCAGCGGATGACCGCTCTGCGCAACAATCTGGCCATGCATGAAGTGCATGTCGCCGATTTTTACATGCGCCGCAAAGCCTATGTCGCCGCCGTCAACCGCGCCAATCACGTTATCAAGGAATACGACCGGACCCCGGCGGTTCCGATTGCTCTGCAAATCATGCAGGACGGTTATCGCAAAATGGGTCTCGATGATCTGGCCGCCGATGCCGAGCGCGTATTTCAAAGCAACTATCCTAACGGCGCACCGATGGGTGACTACAAGGATGACGGCATGATTCAAAAAACCTGGGACGCACTGGGCTTAGATCATTAAACCGATGCCGTTCCGCTCTCGCTGGGCAGCACTATTGCTGTTGCTGCCACTGACGGGCGGCGCCGAACCGGGGCCGCCCGCCTTGTTTCAGAACCGCTTTTTCAGCTTGTCGCAGTCCAATCAATTGCTGTGCGCCACTAGCCAGCAGGCTTATCTGCCGCTTGAGCAATTGAAGGCCGTGATCGAGTTTTACGAACAGCAGCACCCGCAGTTACGCCAGCAGGCGGTCGCAGTGCTGACCGATCATAAAAATCCCGAGTATCTCGAACAACTGGCTGACTTTCGCGAAGACTGTCAAAACACAGCCTCGCCCGACCTGTGCCTGCTGGAACACTACTGGCATGATCACGACGCCGCGCTGCGGACACTGGCCTTGTTTTATGACACCAAAACCGTGATCAAACAAAGCGACGACTACAATCTGCCGCACTTCACGGCCGATCATGTGCGAATTTTTGAAAAAGCGATTCGCAAGATTCCGCCCTATCTGCGCCACCGGATCAGCAAGGCCAAACCCAACGATCACCTGCAAGAAGAAATCGCCAACAAACCCAGTGCCATGCAGGCGCTGATTCTGGATGCCTTTCCCGAGGATTACAAAACCGCCATCTGGGAAGATCACACCCACCCGCTGACCCTGGTGCCCGGCCACGGCTTTCGCTCCAAGACCGTTGCCCAGGTATTCAACGGCCAAAATCTGATTGTGTTTACCATCAAAGCCTTTGACAAAGGCAAAGATGGCGAAACCTATCGCGACATTGGCATTCAATATCTGGTGGATTTCCGCCTGCCGATCGTGGTGCATGAAATCGCTCATACCATCGACAATTTCCAGTTCTGGAACGGCAATGACGAACTGTATTTTTTTTATAAATACAAAAAAATCTCCAACGATCAGGAGACGGCACACATCATTGCCGATGCCAGACTAGCGCTGTGGCCCTCGAAATGGTTTGAAGCTTTTGAAGCCTTATGGGAAGTGAATGAAGGCCGCTATGATGGCAACACCCAGGAAAAACTGGCCGAACTGCTGGCGCAATACATCCTGATTCCCGAACGCCTTCAACAAAGCGCCCCCCATGCCTATCAATGGCTGAAACAACAGGTGTTTAACGATCTGGAATATCAGGGCTATGACAGTTGCCCGCAACCGATCACCCAACCCTTAAGCTGGTGGCAGGAAGCCACCGCCAGAGTGCTGAGTCATTAACCTACTGACCGCTATCATCACTGCCATGAAAAAAACCACGCTGTCCTTACAAGAACAATTACTCAAATCCGGCCTGACCAACGACAACAAGGCCAAACAAGTCAAAACCGAAAAACGCAAGCAGGCCAAAATCCAGCGTAATAACGGCGTTGAAATCGTCGATGAGATCAAACTCAGCGCCGAACAGAGCCGCTTGCAGCAGGCCGAGCGAGACCGCGAACTCAACCGCCAGCGCCAGCAGCAGGAAAATGCCAAGGCCCTGGCCGCGCAAATTGCCCAGCTGACGACACTGAACCGGATTGCGCAAGCGGCCGATGGCATCAGTTATCAATTCAATCATCACAATAAAGTCAAAACCCTGAACGTCAGCGAAGCCATCCGTCAAGCCCTGATTGAAGGCCGGGTTGGTGTTATCGGCCTGGAAAACCGTTATGAAATCGTCCCGGCTGAAATTGCCCGCCGAATTCAGCAGCGTGATGCCGACGCCGTGGTATTGCTGAACAGCCCCAGCCAAAACAATGCGCCGGACGATGATCCTTATGCCGCTTATCAGATTCCCGATGATCTGATCTGGTAGGCAAGTGATACACTCAGCGCCCTTAGCCCCTAAAATGGCGCCTTTAGCTGCAATTAGACGCAACCCTTAACTTTGGAACTCAGACGCATGACAAACAGCACTTTTCTCTCTGACAAAGCTATTCCGAACCGCGAACGTTTAATCATGGCGCTGGATGTATCCAGCATCGAAGAAGCCAAGGCGCTGGTCGAAGAACTCGGCGATGCGGTGATTTTTTATAAAGTCGGCATGGAACTGTTTATGTCCGGTGATTACTTTGGCTTTATCGAATGGCTGAAAGCCCGCGACAAGAAAGTGTTTGTCGATCTGAAGTTTTTCGACATCCCGGCCACGGTCGGCCGCGCCATTAAAGCCCTCAGCAATAAAGGCGTCGATCTGGCCACCATTCACGGCAATGATTCGATCATGGAAGCCGCCGCAGCCGCCAAAGGTCAGCTGAAAGTACTGGCGGTGACCGCGCTGACCAGCCTTGATCGCGGCGATCTCGATGATCTCGGCTTTCAGTGTGATGTTAAGGCGCTGGTGCATTCCCGTGCCAAACGCGCGCTGGAAATCGGCTGTGACGGCATTGTTTCATCCGGTCTGGAAGTGGCGATGATCCGCGAACAGCTGGGTCAGAAACTGCTGGTCATCACCCCCGGCATCCGTCCGGTCGACAATCGTGAAGATGACGACCAAAAACGCGCCGTCAGCGTCGAACAGGCGATCCAGAACGGTGCCGATTATATTGTCGTCGGCCGCCCGATTCGCGATGCGGCAGACCGCAAAGCCATGGCGGAAACCATACAGTCACAAATCGCCGCCCAATTTGCTTAAAGCGCACAGCAAACGCAGCTGGATGCAAACGGTTTCGTCGCCAGGCTGGGTCACCCAACCCCAGGCGGCGAAACCGGCCTGATTGCAAACCGGCATTTAATTAGCCCTGAAAAATAGGCATAATGCCGGACTTTTAATGCGCTAACCCAGCGTTTGACATGAAAAAAATGACCAATATCTACCTGATCGGCTTGATGGGAGTCGGCAAAACGACTATCGGCAAGCAACTGGCAAAAGCCTTGAAGTGTCCGTTTTACGACAGTGACAAGGTAATTGAAGAATTGGCAGGTACTGATATCCCGACCATTTTTTGTTACGAAGGCGAAGCAGGTTTCCGGCAGCGCGAGCAAAAAGTCATCAAAGACCTGACCGACTTATCCGGGATTGTGCTGGCAACCGGTGGCGGCTCGATCCTGAAACCAGAAAACCGCGCCGCCCTCAAAAGCAGCGGTTTTGTGGTTTATCTGCATTGTTCGATCGACAAAATTCTTTACCGCACCCGTCATGACACCCAGCGGCCGTTGCTGCAGACCGATAATCCCAGACAGCGCCTGCAAAGCCTTTTAAGCGAACGTGAGCCTTTGTATCTGGAATGCGCCGATATCGAAATCGACTCCGGCACACTCAGCAACAAAACCATCGTCAAAACCATCTTGCAGCAATTTCAGAGCATCCAGAAAGATTATGAAAGTACTCCACGTTGAACTCGATCAGCATCGCAGTTACCCCATTTATATCGGTTCAGGCATCCTGGCAAACCCCGCCGTATGGACCCAGCATATTCGCTCGCAACAGGTTCTGATTGTCACTAACAGCACCATTGCACCGCTTTACCTGAGCGGTCTGCAAAATGCGCTCAGCGCCTATCAGCTGGAAAGCGTAATTCTGCCCGATGGTGAACAGTACAAAAATCTGGCGCATCTGGAACAGATTTTTGATCAGTTACTCGCTAAAAAATTCAGCCGCAATGCCACGCTGATCGCTCTGGGCGGCGGTGTGATCGGCGACATGGGCGGTTTTGCCGCTGCCTGCTATCAACGCGGTATCGCCTTTATCCAGATTCCGACCACCTTACTAGCGCAGGTCGATTCGTCGGTAGGCGGCAAAACCGGCGTCAACCATCCGCTGGGCAAAAATATGATCGGTGCCTTTTACCAGCCGCAATGCGTGATTGCCGATGCCGATGTGCTGGACACACTGGATGACCGCCAGTTGTCGGCCGGTCTGGCCGAAGTGATTAAATACGGCCTGATCCGCGACCCGGAATATCTGGTCTGGCTGGAACAGAACATGCCGGCCTTGCTAGCCCGCGACAAAGCGGCGTTGGCTTATGCCATCGAACGCTCCTGCATCAACAAAGCCGAAGTGGTCGGCGAAGATGAATTTGAATCCGGAGTCCGCGCCACCTTGAATCTGGGTCATACCTTTGGTCACGCCATCGAAACCGGCAGAGGCTATGGTCATTATTTACATGGCGAAGCGGTAGCCATCGGCACCTGTTTTGCCGCCGACTTGTCCAGAAGACTGGGCTGGCTGGCTGATGCCGATGTCCAGCGCATTATGGCCATTTTCAAAGCCGCCAACCTGCCTGTGGTGCCGCCGGCCGAGATGACTACCGATCAATATGTCGAGCTGATGGCGGTAGACAAGAAAAACATCGACGGCAAGATCCGCCTGATTCTGCTCGAAGCCATTGGTAAAGCCTCGCTGCCGGTCAATGTCGATCTCAGCCAACTGCAAGCCACACTCAATCACTACCCGACGACACTCGCATGACTACACTCGCCAATGATTTACTGATCCGCGCCCTGTTAAGACAACCGGTTGAGCGTACCCCGGTCTGGATGATGCGTCAGGCTGGACGTTACCTGCCGGAATACCGTGCCACCCGCAGCAAAGCCGGCAGCTTCATGCAGCTGTGCACCAATCCCGAATTGGCTTGCGAAGTTACCCTGCAACCGCTGGAGCGTTATGCCTTCGATGCGGCGATTCTGTTTTCCGACATTCTGACTATTCCCGATGCCATGGGCTTGGGCCTGTCGTTTGCCGAAGGCGAAGGGCCACAGTTCGCCAAACCGATTCGTTCGGCGCAGGACATTCAGAATCTACCGATTCCCGATCCGGAAACCGAGCTGCGTTATGTGATCGATGCCGTGCGCGTCATCAAACGCGAATTACAGGGTCGGGTGCCTTTAATCGGTTTTTCCGGCAGCCCCTGGACCCTGGCTACCTATATGGTGGAAGGCAAAAGCAGCAAAAGCTTTCAGAAAGTGAAGTCGCTGATGTTCAACGAACCGCAGCAAATGCATCAGTTGCTGGACAAACTGGCACAGTCTGTCGCCAGCTATTTAAACGCCCAGATCGCCGCCGGTGCCGATGCGGTAATGCTATTCGATACCTGGGGCGGCATGCTCAGCCACAGTGACTATCTGGAATTCTCGCTGCGCTACGCGCAACAGGTCAGACAACTGCTGAATACCAAGCGCGACGGCCATACCATTCCGACCGTTTTATTCACCAAAGGCGGTGGTTTATGGCTGGAAGCTATGGCCGATACCGGTTATGACGCGCTGGGACTGGACTGGCAGACTTCGATTGCCGCCGCCCGCGCCCGGGTTGGCGACCAGGTAGCCTTACAGGGCAATATGGATCCGATCACCCTGTATGCGCAGCCGGAGGTCATCCGCGCCAAAGTGGCCGGGATTCTGGCCGAGTTCGGTCAGGGGTCCGGTCATGTGTTTAATCTGGGCCACGGCATTCTGCCCGACATCAACCCTGAGCACGTCAAAGCTATGGTGGATGCGGTACACGAGTTCAGCCCGCAATATCACCGCTAAACACCGATGTGGCTGCAAAAAACCCTGGAATTACCCGCCCAAAGCCGCGGCTTCCATTTGCTGACAACCGAGATCATCAAGCAACTGCCGGAACTGGCCGACTTCAGGGTTGGCCTGGCTCATTTGTTTCTGCAACATACTTCGGCATCCTTGGCGATCAATGAAAATGCCGATGCGGATGTGCGCGGCGATCTGGAACGCTATTTCCAGATCGCCGTTCCCGAAAATGCCCCCTATTACCGACACACACTGGAAGGTCCGGATGATATGCCGGCGCATATCAAAGCCGTTTTAATCGGCCCGTCGCTGTCGATTCCAATCCGCCAGGGCCGGCTGGCACTGGGCATCTGGCAAGGCATTTATTTATGCGAACATCGTCATCACGGCGGCAAACGCCAGCTGATCGCAACCCTGCACGGTGAGTAGTTTCAGCCAATGTCTATGGTACTATGACCGCCTTAACCGCCAATCCGACGCCGACAGCGGCTCACTCTGAAATGATGAGGTTTTCATGCAAAAACTGGCTTTCTTGGTTTTAACTTTACTCAGCACCTCCCTGTCAGCCGCCGATCAGGAAATGACGGTTTACCGCAGCCCGACCTGTACCTGCTGCGGGCGCTGGATCGAACATGTCAAAGCCAATGGCTTTAAAGTCAAAGACATCATCAGTGACGACATGGACGCCATTAAAGAAAAAAACGGCATTCCTGAAAAACTGGCTTCCTGCCATACCGCAGTGGTCAATGGTTATGTGGTTGAAGGCCATGTTCCCGCTGACGATATTCACAAATTACTCAGCAGCAAAAGCAAGCTGGCCGGCATTGCCGCCCCCGGCATGCCACTGGCCAGCCCCGGCATGGAAACCCCTGGCCACACCGCCGATCCTTATCAGGTGATTTCTTTCGACAAGAACAATCAGTTTGCAGTGTTTGCCAGCCATTGATGGCAATCCGAAAACCCGCCACAGATCACTTGCAGATTAGGACTCAACAACGCCTTAATTAGGCCTGAAACAGCATTTTTGTAAAATCGACCCAATCACCGTTAACTTAATACCTAGACACTACGATGACCATCCTCGTCACCGGCGGCGCCGGATTTATTGGCAGTAACTTTGTTCTCGACTGGCTGGCTGAGTCAGCCGAACCGGTAGTGAATCTGGATAAACTCACTTACGCCGGCAATCTGCAAAATCTGGCCAGCATTGCCGACGATAGCCGACATCGGTTTGTGCAAGGCGACATCGGCGATTACGAGCAAGTATCACAACTGCTGCAACAGCATCAGATTCGCGCCGTGGTGAATTTTGCCGCCGAATCGCATGTCGACCGTTCGATTCATGGCCCGGAAGACTTTATCCAGACCAACATCGTCGGCAGTTTCCGTCTGCTGGAAGCGGTGCGGCACTACTGGAATGCGCTGCCAAGCGATGCCAAGGCCGAATTTCGTTTTTTGCATGTTTCGACCGATGAAGTCTACGGCTCACTGGAGCAAACCGATCCGCCGTTTGCCGAAACCAATCAATACCAGCCCAACAGCCCGTATTCGGCCAGTAAGGCTGCCAGTGATCATCTGGTCCGCGCCTATCACCATACTTACGGCCTGCCAGTACTGACCACCAACTGCTCCAACAACTACGGCCCGTATCACTTCCCGGAAAAACTGATTCCGCTCTGCATTCAGAATGCGCTGGCTGGCAAGCCGTTGCCGATTTATGGCGATGGTCAGCAAATCCGCGACTGGCTGTATGTCAAAGACCATTGCAGTGCCATCCGTCGGGTACTGGCTGCGGGAAAGATCGGCGAGGTTTATAACGTCGGCGGCTGGAACGAAAAGGCCAATCTCGATGTGGTGCATACCTTATGCGCGATTCTGGATCAATTAAAACCGCGCGCGGACGGTTTACCGTACGCCAGCCAGATTAGCTACGTCACCGACCGCCCCGGCCATGATCGCCGCTACGCCATCGATGCCGGCAAACTGGAACGTGAGCTAGGCTGGAAGCCTGCCGAAACCTTTGAAAGCGGGATTCGCAAAACCGTGCAGTGGTATCTGGATCATCAGGACTGGGTCGGCAATGTCTTATCCGGCGATTATCAAAGCTGGATGGCCAAAAATTACAGCGGACGGATCTGAAAATGTGCCAATTAATGAGTCGAGTCATGGCTGGAGAATCACAAACGCTGGAGTTCAAATCCTCGTTTGATAAAGCCTGCATCGAAACATTGGTTGCATTCGCAAACACACAGGGAGGTACTGTGCTTGTCGGCATCACAGATGCAGGTTTGGCACAAGGCGTTACATTAGGTAAAGAAACTCTGAATCAATGGTTGGTGCAAATCAAATCAAGTACTAGTCCGTCGATTATTCCCGACTTGAAGACCTATCAGGTAGATGGCAAAACTATTGTCGCTATCGACATACCGGAATTTCCGGTAAAACCGGTCAGTACCAAAGGCCGTTACTACCAAAGGGTTGCCAGTACAAATCAGGCGTTGGCGGCAGGCCAGATATCCGATTTATATCTGCAGTCCTTACAAATTTCCTGGGATGCTTATCCTGCCAGTATCGGCGTTGAGCAACTTTCAATTGAAAAAATCGAACGCTTCATTCAGCAAGTGAACGCCAGTGGCCGTTTTGCATTAGAAACCACCACTCCGCTACAAACACTGGAAAAACTTAGTTATATCAAAGAAGGTCGGCCAACATGGGCCGCCATGCTGTTGTTTGCCGAGCAACCTGTCAGACATCATATTCATATCGGTCGTTTCAAAACCCCCGAAATGATCATTGATGACCGGCAACTAACCGACACTCTGTTTGAGTTGATCGAACAGGCCATGAAATTCATCGTTTCGCATATCAGTGTCGCGTTTCAGTTTGATGGCAGCGTTCAGCGTAAAGAACGCTTTGCCTATCCATTGGCCGCTATCCGTGAAGCATTGCTAAACGCAATCGTCCATCGCGATTACCGTGATGGCTCGGATATTCAAATTAAAATTTTTGATGATCAAATCAGTATTTTTAGTCCCGGCGGCTTTTATGGCGGTCTCACCGTTGCAGATATAAGTGCTGATAATTACCGCTCCAGCTTACGAAATAAATTGATCGCCGAAGGTTTCTACCTGGTGAATGCGATCGAAAAATATGGTAGCGGCTTTATCCGCATTCGTAAGGCGTTGCAGGACTATCCTGATCTTAAATTCAGTATTGAAGAAAAATTTGGCGGGGTGATGGTTACATTTCGCCAAACTGGCGGTGTAACTGGCGGTGTAACTGGCGGTGTAACTGGCGGTGTAAATTCGCCGGAAAGCTTGTTAAACCTATTACAACAACAGCCAGGTCTTAATACAGCGCAACTCGAACAGCTCACACAAAAACCCAGACGAACCTTAGAGCGTTGGTTAAAACGCCTGAAAGACGCCGAATTAATTGAATTTCGTGGCGCAGCCAAGACCGGCGGCTTCTTCCTGCTAACAACCAAACCTAAACAGTGATGGATATCGATAACATTGCACCATCAAACGCGAGGCACTAGTGAATAACGGATTATCCCGTAAAGGCATCATTCTCGCCGGCGGCTCCGGCACCCGGTTATATCCGGTGACCAAAGCCGTTTCCAAACAGTTACTGCCGATTTATGACAAACCGATGATTTACTACCCGCTCAGCACCCTGATGCTGGCCGGGATTCGTGACATTCTGATCATTTCCACGCCACAAGACACACCGCTGTTTCAGCACCTGCTGGGCGATGGCAGCGATTGGGGCATTAATCTGCAGTATGCGGTACAACCCAGCCCGGACGGTCTGGCGCAGGCGTTTATCATTGGTAAATCGTTTGTCGGCAACCATCCCAGCACCCTGATCCTCGGCGACAATATTTTTTATGGTCACAACCTGCCGCCGCAGTTGAACAATGCCGCCAATCAAACCCAGGGCGCTACCGTATTTGCCTACCATGTCCACGACCCGGAACGCTATGGCGTGGTCAGCTTTGACGCCAGCGGCAAAGCAACTTCGCTGGAAGAAAAACCGGCGCAACCCAAAAGCAATTATGCCGTTACCGGCCTGTATTTTTACGACCAGCAAGTGATCGACATGGCTGCCGAACTGCAACCATCGCCGCGCGGCGAGCTGGAAATCACCGACATCAACCGTCTCTATCTGGAACAACAGCAGCTAAATGTCGAAATCATGGGGCGTGGCTACGCCTGGCTGGATACCGGCACCCACGAAAGCTTGATCGAAGCCAGCAACTTTATCGAAACCATCGAAAACCGGCAGGGCTTAAAAGTCTGCTGCCCGGAAGAAATTGCCTGGCGTAGCGGCTGGATCGACAGCGAACAGGTGGCAAAACTGGCAAGTCCTTTAGCTAAAAATGGCTATGGGCAATATTTACTGCGAATTCTCAAAGGACAGGTTTATTAATGAAAGCCACTCCGTTAGCAATCGCCGATGTGCTTTTAATCGAACCCCGCGTATTCGGTGACGAGCGCGGCTTCTTTTTTGAAAGCTTCAATCAGCAACAGTTCGAAGCCGCGCTGGGCCATGCCGTGCACTTCGTGCAAGACAATCATTCCAAATCACAAAAAGGCGTCTTGCGCGGCCTGCATTATCAACTGCCGCCCAAGGCACAAGGCAAACTGGTGCGGGTCGTGCAAGGTGAAGTGTTTGATGTGGCGGTGGATATTCGAAAAGGCTCGTCAACCTATGGGCAATGGGTGGCAGAGATTCTTTCGGCGGAAAACAAAAAACAATTATGGATACCTCCAGGCTTTGCCCATGGGTTTTTAACCCTCTCCGAGACAGCAGAGTTTTTGTATAAAACCACTGATTTCTGGTCGCCAGAGCATGAGAGGTCCATCGTTTGGAACGATGCAGTGCTTAAAATTAAATGGCCAGATCTTGATGGATTAAAACCAATTTTGGCCAGCAAGGATATGGCTGCTGATCAATTTAATGATTTCTAATCACGATGAATAGTTTTGTAAATCCGCATCTAGCTCAGCCAACTTCGCTGGTGGCATTAATTAAAAGCATACTGAGAAATCGCCAACTAATTTTACAAATGATTAAAAGGGATGTGGTTGGGCGTTATAAGGGTTCTTTTATGGGGTTGGCTTGGTCATTCTTTAATCCAGTATTTATGTTGCTCGTATATACATTTGTTTTCTCTGTTATTTTTAAATCGCGTTGGGGCGTAACACAGGAAGAGACTCAAACTCAGTTTGCAGTAGTATTGTTTGTCGGGATGATTGTGCATGGAATATTTGCTGAGGTTTTAAATAAAGCGCCAATATTGATAGTTTCAAATATTAATTATGTCAAGAAAGTGGTGTTTCCTCTAGAAATATTGCCAGTTATTTCGATGGGTTCATCATTGTTTCATGGCGCAGTTAGTTTTTTTGTATTAATGGGTGCGTTTTTGTTTTCAAACGGATATTTATATTGGACAAGTGTGTTTTTGCCAGTCGTAATATTGCCTTTGATAGTTCTAACACTAGGTTTTGCCTGGATTCTCACTTCTTTAGGCGTCTATTTGAGAGACGTGGGGCAAACAATTGGAATATTTACAACTGTATTAATGTTTCTTGCTCCAGTTTTTTATCCGGTAACATCTTTGCCAGCAGAGTACAGGGAGTGGTTAATGCTGAACCCGTTGACATTTATTATTGAACAGTCACGAGAAGTTTTAGTTTGGGGTCATATGCCTGACTGGTATGGGCTTTTTGTGTATTTTAGTATTTCGCTTTTTATAGCGTGGTCAGGTTATGTTTGGTTTCAGAAAACCCGAAAAGGCTTTGCCGATGTTCTATAGTAAAAAATCAAGATTCATAGGGTTTATAAAAAATAGTCTTCTGGCTGTTTTGGATTATTTTAATAGTTATATATTGAGTTGATTGTAGAAAATTATGGAAAGTGTTGCCATAAGTGTAAGGAATATAAGTAAATGTTACTGTATATATGACAGTCCAAGAGATAGGTTAAAACAGTTTATATTGCCTAGATTTCAGAGGTTAATCGGCGTAAAAAAGGATTACTTTAGAGAGTTCTGGTCACTTCAGGATATATCGTTCGATATTAAACGGGGTGAAACTGTTGGTATTGTAGGTAAAAATGGCAGCGGTAAGTCGACGTTGCTACAGATAATTTGTGGAACTCTCAATCCAACTTCCGGAGAAGTTGCTACTAATGGGCGTATTGCGGCATTGCTTGAGTTAGGCTCGGGCTTTAATCCTGATTTCACAGGTCGTGAGAACGTATATATGAACGCCAGTATATTGGGATTGAGAAATGATGAAATAGATGCAAGATTTAGCAAAATAGTCGATTTTGCTGATATTGGTGATTTTATTGATCAGCCAGTTAAAACCTATTCCAGCGGTATGATGGTTAGGTTGGCATTTTCAGTAATTGCTCATGTTGATGCCGATATATTAATAATAGATGAGGCATTGTCTGTAGGGGACGCATTTTTCACGCAAAAATGCATGAGATTTTTGCGTGACTTTATGGAAAAAGGTACTGTTTTATTTGTAAGTCATGATACAGGGGCTGTAGTAAATCTGTGTAATAAGGCCATATTGTTGGATCATGGGAAAATAGTTAGAAAAGATACGCCTAAAAAAGTAATCAGAGAATATCTTGGGAAATTGAATCAATCAAAACAACAAGTATTTGATGATGAAGTCCATGATATAGAAGAAGGTGTGTCAGTCATAAAAGATGACTATATTGATATGAGGCAAGCATTGTTCAATTCGTCAACCTTGCGCAATGATATTGAAATATTTAAATTTAATAGTCAGCAAGAAAGTTTTGGCACGGGTCAGGCAGACATCATATCAGTTAATATATTCGATGAAGGCGGAATGCCTTTGTCTTGGGTTGTAGGCGGTGAAAATATTATTTTGCAAATTGTATGTAAGGCATACAAAAGAATAATAAGGCCGATAATAGGATTTCAGTTTAAAGATCGTTTGGGGCAAGTTTTATTTTGTGATAATACATTTATAACTTATGAAAACGAAGAGTTAATTGCGGAGGCTGGATCAAAACTTGTAGCCAACTTCGAGTTTCGATTACCAGTGCTTCCTACTGGGGATTACAGTATTTCGCCGGCTATAGCGGAAGGAACACAAAAAGAGCATATTCAGCATCAATGGATACATGATGCTTTGATCGTTAAGGTGCATGCTAGCTCTGCATGTTTAGGTTTAATAGGGTTGCCTATGAGGAAAATTACAATTTCGATTGATGATTGATGTAAATAATTAAAAAATTGATATTTATGCATCAAGAAACATATCAATAATTAAAAATAAAAACCAAATATATGCTTAATTTTGATGCGAAAATAATTAATTTATGTTCAAGATGTGATGCTCTTGTGAGGAATTATTAATGAAATTTACAGGCGAGAGGTTTGTTCCAACTGAACAAGGTCAGATTCGGATTGAACACTATCATCGATACGCGGTTGTAAAAGATATAGTTGATGGTAAAGATGTACTGGATTTGGCTTGTGGTGAGGGATATGGGTCGTATTTTTTATCTGGACACGCAAAATCAGTTATCGGTATTGATATTTCGGCAGAATCTATAGCACATGCAAACTCTGAATACAGAAGCCTAAATTTGAATTATTTGCAAGGAGATGCCACCAATTTGAGTTTGCAGAATCAATCTTTTGATGTTGTTGTTTCGTTTGAAACGATTGAGCACCTGGCAGAGCAAAATGAAATGTTGGCTGAGATTAAACGTGTTCTAAGGCCTAATGGTATTTTAATAATTTCATCACCTAATCGACCGGTTTATTCTGAAGAAAATGCCTTTCATAATGAGTTTCATGTCAAAGAACTTGATTTCAATGAGTTTGATGAGCTACTTAGAAAACAGTTTAATTCAGTTAATTATTACGGACAAAGATTGCTTATAGGCTCGATAATTCAACAATTTAAACGGGAGCAAAAGGATTTAAAAATTTGGCACGATGATGGAATGCAGCTCGAATCAGGTATTGCAGATTTAGATAAGCCAGTCTATTTCTTAGCAGTATGTGGCAATGATGAAAATAAATTATTTCATTTGAATGCATCGTTTGTTTATCCAACAAATTTAGATTTAATAAATCAATATATAGGATATGCCAAATGGGCAAAATCTGTTGATAATGAGCGGGTTGCTCAAGATAAATTAATAAGTAAATTACAAGATGAATTAAACGAAAGTAATCAATGGGCTAAGGCATTAGATCGTGAGCTTTCCGAAAGCCGGCAATTGGCGGATAAGCTGATATTTTCACTTAAGGAACGCGGTGATTGGGCTCATGGCTTAGAGAAAGAGTTAGCAGAATGTCGCGCATTGATAACGCAACTCCAAACCGAACTTGCCGAGCGTGGAGAGTGGGCGCAGTCATTGGACAAAACCCTGGCAGAGCGCAGTGAGTTGATTCAGCACTTGCAGGCAGAATTGATGGAAAAAACCGTCTGGGCGCAAACCTTGCAGGATGAGTTGGCCAATAGCAGTGCCCTGACCATAACGCTTCAAACCGAACTTGCCGAGCGTGGAGAGTGGGCGCAGTCATTGGACAAAACCCTGGCAGAGCGCAGTGAGTTGATTCAGCACTTGCAGGCGGAATTAGCCGAAAAAATAGACTGGGTAGAAACCTTGCGGGATGAGTTAGTTGCTAACAGTACGCTGTTGGAAAATCTTCAGGCGGACATAATCAGACGCGATGATTTAGTAAAGAAACTACAAGAGAAACAGGAAATGCTTGAACAGCAAAATGTCGCTTTAGATGATCAAAACATCGAACAAACGCAAACAATACAGAATTTAGAAAAAGAAACGCAGCAGTATTTGCAAAAAATTGAAGAGTTGAATCAACTGATTGTTGAACAGAATGCCGAAATCATGGCTTTAACTGATGAGGTAGTTCGTCGGGGTGATTGGGGCTTGAGTTTAGATAAAGAAATTGAGGTGCTTAGAAATAACCTTGATCAAATCCGGACCAGTAATTCATGGATAGTGACTTGGCCTTTAAGAGAATCTCGGCGCTGGATTACCTCACCGATTAACCAGATTAAGCATTACACCAGATTAGGCTTGAGATTGAGTAAGCGTATTTATCAGTCATTGCCGCTTAGCTATAAAACCAAGAATTATCACCGACAACTTATCGCAAATAATTGTCCGAACCTGCTTTTATTAAGTGGTTCTCATGAATCAACCTTGCCAGCCAAAATGATTCCGGTAATCAATGAAGGCCATAATGATGAGCTAATTGATTTACTAAGTTTTGCAGAGAGAATCAATATCACTTCATCGACTGAACCATTGGTTTCAGTAATTATTCCAATTTACGGTCAAATTCAATATACATTGCGTTGTTTGGAATCAATTATGAATAATACTCCGAATGTCGAGTTTGAGGTTATTATTGTCGATGATTGTTCGCCTGATAATTCATTTGAAATTTTAAAAAATATCAGAGGCATAAAGCTTAAGCAAAACAGAATTAATAAGGGCTTTATACAAACTTGTAATTACGGTGCAAAAATAGCGAAGGGTCAGTATTTATATTTTTTGAATAACGATACTCAAGTATTGCCGGAGTGGATGGATGCTTTAGTAAGGACGTTTAAAGACTTTCCCGGCACAGGGCTGGCTGGATCAAAGCTGGTGTATCCAGACGGAAGATTACAGGAGGCTGGTGGAATAATATGGCAGGATGGCAGTGCCTGGAATTTTGGTAGATTACAAGATCCATTATTGCCGGTCTATAACTATGCCAGAGAAGTTGATTATTGCTCCGGTGCCTCGATTATGGTGCCTCAAGAAATATTCAATAAATTAGGTGGATTTGATAAACATTATCTGCCGGCTTATTGTGAAGATTCTGATTTGGCTTTAAAAATTCGTAAGGCAGGTTACCGTGTTATTTATCAACCTATGTCAACTATCATTCATTATGAGGGTATAACATCAGGAAAAGATACTTCAACTGGAGCAAAATCCTATCAGGTTGATAACAGTAAAAAACTGTTTTCCAGATGGAAAGATTTTTTGAAAACATACCAGCCTAATGGTGTTGATGTTGATTCAGCAAAAGATCGCAGAGCGACTCGTCGTGTGTTAATTCTGGAGCACTGTACATTAACACCTAATCAGGATGCGGGTTCTGTCACAGTTTATAATTTAATAATGTTGCTGAGGGAAATGGATTTTCAGGTGACTTTTATCCCTGAAGATAATTTTCTATATATGCCGGACTATACAACTGATCTGCAACGGGTTGGTGTTGAAGTCTTATATTACCCTTATGTGAAATCGGTTCAAGAGCATGTGGCAGAATACGGCGACAGATATGAGTTGGTCTTCTTATTTAGGCCAGTTGTTGTTGAAAGACATATTGATACTGTTAAGAAATATTGTAATAAAGCAAAATTCCTTTATTACACCCATGATTTACATTTCATACGCATGACACGAGAGGCTCAATTGCTGGGAGATAGTTCTAAGCAGCATTCAGCCTCTGAAATGAAAGTTAGGGAATACGCAGCAATTCAAGCCTGTGATGCCACAATTGTGGTCACTGAGCAAGAGTTAGAAGTGTTAATGCCAGATTTGCCAGATTGTAATATTCAAGTATTACCATTAGTTTTAAGTATTGCCGGCACCAACAAAAAATACCAAAATAGGCGCGATGTTGTTTTTGTAGGAGGATATCAGCATGGTCCAAATGTTGATGCAGTTCATTATTTTGTATCTGAAATTATGCCTATTTTAAGGCAGCGCTTAAAAGATGTGAAATTTGTAATAGTTGGAAGCAATCCACCAGAAGAGATTAGAGCATTGGCAGCCGAAGATATAGTAATTAAGGGTTTTGTAGAGGATTTAAATTCATTATTAGACGAAATGCGAGTCTCGGTTGCTCCATTGCGTTATGGCGCAGGAATTAAAGGTAAAGTTGGTACGGCAATGGCGGTTGGATTGCCTGTGGTTGCTTCAAATATTGCTACAGAAGGAATGTCGTTGACTGATGGTGAGAATGTTTTATGTGCTAATAGCCCAGAGGAATTTGCCAATCAAATAGCGCGTATTTATTTAGATGATATTTTATGGAATAAGATAAGCAAAAATGCCTTGGATTTCTCTGAAAATGCGTGGGGAGCCAAATCTGGCTATAGAAATTTTTCCAGTGTTTTGGCTAGTATAGATATTAATACAAGCAAACCAAAATATCCCTTAAAAATGTATGCATCTTGTTAATAAAGTTTATTATCATAACCAATAGTAGATATATATAATTTATGATTATAAGAGCTAGAGCGCCATTACGTCTTGGATTGGCTGGAGGAGGTACTGATGTATCGCCCTATTGTGATCTTTATGGAGGTTATGTTTTAAATGCCACAATTGATCGATATGCCTATTCGGTTATTAAAACCTTGGATGAACCGGAAGTAAGATTTAAGGCAACAGATCAGCAAATGGAAAAATGCCGGTCAATTAATGAGCCTTTGCTTCTTAATGGTCGTTTGGATTTGCATAAAGCTGTCTACAATCATATGGTGAAGCATTACAACGCAGGCAATCCAATTGCAATGGAACTGAGTACATTTTGTGATGCACCGGCAGGATCAGGATTAGGTTCTTCTTCTACCTTAGTTGTGGTAATGATTCGGGCATTTGTTGAATTATTGAAATTACCTTTGGATGATTACGCGGTTGCAAATTTAGCATTCAAAATAGAACGTGAAATATGTGGCTTACAGGGTGGTAGACAAGACCAATATTCAGCGACTTTTGGAGGATTTAATTTTATGGAGTTTTATGCTGATAACAGATCAATTATAAATCCACTAAGAATAAAAAACTGGATTATCTGTGAACTGGAAGCCTCGTTAGTATTGTTTTATACCGGGGTTTCCCGTGAATCAGCAAAAATTATTGCCGATCAAAGTAATAATATAAAAACCGGAGCGTATGATGCTATTGATGCGATGCATGGTCTTAAGCAAGAAGCCCTGGTAATGAAAGAATGTTTATTGCGCGGTGACTTTGACGGAATTGTCAATTCAATGCGACTGGGATGGGAAAGTAAAAAACGTTCGGCTAAAACTGTTTCTAATCCACATATTGAAGAAATCTATGATGCCGCAGTTGAGGCAGGGGCATTGGCAGGCAAAGTTTCCGGAGCAGGTGGAGGAGGTTTTATGATGTTTTTTGTGCCACCTGAAAAACGTATCAATGTCATCAGGGCATTAAATAATTATGAAGGCCAGGTCAGTAATTGTCATTTTACAAAACATGGTACACAAGCATGGAAGCTGTAATGAAAAATTATATTGTCGAGCAGTTAAATCAATCGCAAAACCTTATATCAGAAATGCTGGCAGATAGTGATTTGGTTGTAACACTTGAAGCAGCTGCTTTAGCCTGTATCAATACACTAAATAATAAGGGCAAGATTTTGTTGGCTGGTAATGGTGGTAGCGCTGCCGATGCACAGCATATTGCAGCTGAGTTTGTTAGCAGGTTTGCTTTTGATCGTCTTGGTTTACCTGCTATGGCATTGACTACAGATAGTTCAATATTGACGGCAATTGGTAATGACTATGGATTTGAAAAACTTTTTTCCAGGCAAGTGCAAGCTCATGGTAATAAGGGGGACGTGTTTATTGCCTATTCAACATCCGGTAAATCGCTGAATATATTGACTGCATTGAAAGAAGCGCGTTCTCTGGGGCTGGTGACGATTGGACTCACAGGTAATCAAGGTGAATTAATGACTGATTTATGTGACGTACTCTTCAAAATACCTTCTGCGCAAACCCCCAAGATACAGGAAGGCCATTTAGTTTTGGGCCATATGCTTTGTGGCTTGGTAGAAAATGCGATCTATGGTGGCGGTAACAAATAATGGAAGCGATTGTACTGGCGGGAGGATTTGGAACACGATTACGTGAGGTTATAACGGACTTGCCAAAGCCAATGGCACCAATTGCCGGGCGTCCATTTCTGGAAATATTACTTTCGATGCTCTCCAGAAAAGGCATTAAGCGGGTTGTACTGGCGTTAGGGTATATGTCAGAAAAAATAATTAATCATTTTAATTATAGCTATCAAGGGATGGAGATAGTTTATACAGTTGAAGAGCAGCCATTAGGAACGGGTGGGGCGATTCGCGCCGCATTAGAATATTGTCTTTCCGATCATGTTTTTATATTCAATGGCGATACTTATTTAGATCTTGAAGTCGAAGCATTAGAACTGCAATGGCAGAAAACCCAGAATCCCATCATTGTTGTTCGGGAGGTTGCCAATACAGCAAGATATGGACGTATTGATATAAAAGAGGGTCGGATTCATGGTTTTTTGGAAAAAGGCATGGCAGGTTGTGGCTTAATCAATGCTGGTTGTTATGTGTTGCCCCCCCAAATACTCGACCATTTTCCGCTTGGCAAAGCATTCTCATTAGAAAATGATTTTTTTGTCAAACAACTTCAGCAAATTAATTTTAATAGTTTTATTACTCAAGGTCAGTTTATCGATATTGGCATACCCAGTGATTATGAGTTAGCGCAAACACAATTAGCCGGGTTATGAAATGGTTAAGAATAAGGCATTGTTTTTAGATAGGGATGGCGTAATTAATCATGATAAAGGCTATACCTATCGCATTGAAGATTTTGTTTTTATTGACGGCATTTTTGATTTATGCCGCGCGGCCATAAATGCAGGATACATAATTATTGTTGTGACCAATCAGGCCGGGATTGGCCGTGGCTACTACACAGAGGCGGATTTTTTACATCTAACAAAATGGATGTGCGAACGCTTTGAACAAGAAGGTGCGCCAATTACAGACGTATTTTTTTGTCCGTATCACCCTGAATATGGGCTAGGTGACTATAAAAAAGAATCTTATGACAGAAAGCCTAATCCGGGTATGTTTCTAAAAGCAAAAGAAAAATGGGGTATAGCAATTGAAGATTCAATTATGATTGGCGACAAAGAGTCGGATATGCAAGCAGCAAGTAAAGCGGGTATTGGGATTAGGTGCCAGTATATCGTAGATGGATCGGATCGAGTAATTACTAGTAATGCTAATAGTCGTATGTATGAATTGAGGAAAGGTTTATTGTCTTCATGCTTCATTAATAATAAAAACTCAATAACTAACTGCACGTGATCGCACTATAGAGATAAATTACGATACATTTTTGATTGATAGCAATTAAATATTTTACGAAAAAATAAATTAACTGGTTAGGTTTCATGACTAAATACTTAAACGAAATTATTTCATCACGTGATAATAATATAAATCTTATACGATTGTGTGCTTCTATTTTTGTTCTGTTTGGGCATTCATTTGCATTGTCTAGGGCTAATTCAGGTTTTGTAGATCCGGTTTTAAGTATTTTGAAATTTGATTATTCTAGCTCACTTGCTGTAGATGCTTTTTTTCTATTAAGTGGCATTTTAGTTACCCAAAGTTGGGATAGACGTAAGGCTCCAGTAGAGTTTATAGTTCATAGAATGTTAAGAATATGGCCTGCTTTAATAATGTGTTTATTAATCACAACTTATTTTATATTGCCACTTTCACATGAAATGTTAGGTTCGATATCAAAGACTAAAGAACTACTTATAACGCCTCCTTTTTATTCATATTTGCCCTTTAATTTATTGTTTACTGAGCTTCAATTTAAGGTGCCTGGTGTTTTTACCGATAGTGTTTTTGGAATAAATGGTTCTTTATGGACATTGCCAGCAGAAATTCGATTATATGTAATAGTATTGTTTTTAGGATATTTTGGGGTGTTGTCTTCAAAAATAAAATCGATTCCATTGTTAATTATTTCTATTGTGTTGGCGCTATATTTAAAGTACCCATATATGTTTGGTGTGCTTGGTTCAAATGAGCATTTGATGCTGCCAGTTATATTTTTTTTGATTGGTATGTTGGTATATGTAATTAAAGATAATATTAAGGTCACAAAAAATAAATTAATTGTCTTGGTGGTTATTTTTTTATCAGTTAATGGGTTAATGCAAAAAATAATATTCTATATATTTTTTGGTTCCCTGCTTTTATGGATATCAAGTTTACAGATATTAGCGAGAAAATTTTATATCAAGAAAGATGTTTCATATGGACTTTATTTGTATGGATTTCCTATACAACAGTTAATAGGGCAGTATTTTAGTTCATTAAATCCTTACTTTCATTTTGTTTTGTCGGTTATCTTTACTTTGCCGTTTGCTATTTTTAGTTGGATATATATTGAAAAGCCACTGATTGACTTTGGAAAGATTATTTTTAAAGTAAGACAATCTGATCAGGGAGTTAGGCTGGTTTTGTCCAATATGAGATATCAAATTATAATATTATCTGGCTTGGCGGCTTCTGTCATTTTCTCTTTAATGGCATCAAGTCTAACTGACATTTTTTTAGATAAAGCAAGAAGTAATCAGGAAACTCTAATTTTAGCATATGGTCCAGATGTTATAAATAAATCTACGCCATTTAATGTTCAACCAAATGGTAATTCAGCAATATGGATTAGTACTAAAGATAATGTTGGTGAGGATGCTTTTATATTGATAAACGGGGAAAGAATTAATGCCACTGCGCAAAATAAAACCGTTTCTGCTGCATTACCAGATAAATTTTTTAGCGAGAAAGGAATTTTAGAGGTTCAGGTTGTTTGGTATGGTCTTGGCTTTAAATATTTAACGGATAAAAAGGTAATTAAAGTTCAATGATTTTCATGAATAAAACTCTTAAGAATTATTTTTTTTACATAATAGCATCGTTTGTATTGTATTTAGTAATAAGGTACAGATTTGATGGGTATATGGCCAAGGTTTGGTATGGTGAT
>CAIUWU010000027.1 GCA_903902945.1 uncultured Pseudomonadota bacterium | reverse complement strand
TCGCCGGCATTAATTCTGGCAATTGGGCAACGGTGCTGCCTTTGGCAGTCAGGGTAATGGTGCGGGTAAGCGGCTCGCCAACTTTGACTTCGCGCCGGTTATCCGACCATTGCTCAGTCAGCTGTAATGTTTCAGCGGTCAGCCAGTTCTGGTTTTTAAAGGCTTCAGGCACCGGCTGCACTGTCAGCTGAATCGCTTTTGAAACCAATCGCCGCGTTTCTGTTTGCGTCTGTCCCCAGAAGCCCTGCCGACTGGGGCGGGAACTGAGCACTTCGGCATGCAGTTTCAGCGGCGGAATCACTACCACGCCGGGTTGCTGCGGAAACATCGCATATTTCCGCTCGGTAACCGCGTAATTAACCCCCTTGATCTGGGTACTGTAACTGACATCTTCACCCAGGCGTTCAATCACTGCATCATTCAGTTCCGGCTCGTCAAGACTGGCTTGTGCCAGTTCCACGCGCCGGTACAGTTTGACGGTATAGATCACTTGCGCCTGCTGATACGGATGCTCGGAATCGACCGCCACCTCCAGGAATAAATCATCCTGCCGGTCCGGCTGAGTATTTTTTTCTGTCACGGTCAATTTCAGTGCCTTGCTGAGGTCTTTACCAAAGGCAATCGGCGGAATCAGCAATTCACCGCTCTCTCTGGCCATTAAGGTTAAATGCCATTGCAGACTGCGCTGACTGTTGCCGTTAACCCATGAAGACTGATGACTGCGCTGCTGATTGAGAATCTCGAACTGCTGCTGCAACGGTGCAAAATCAGGATCGTCATCGGGCGTGGTGCTGGTGGTAAAAACCAACTGAAACGATTCATTGATACTGACCGGATTACGGTCGACAGCCACCTGAATTTCCGCCGCCCAGCCCGTTGAAAGACTCAGCCATCCCAATAACACCGACAGCATTAAATATTTCAACATAGCGCATTACTCTCCCGTTTCGATTGCATCCGAAGCCGGCGCATTATCGAACCAGGCATACAGCACTGGCAATACCAGCAAGGTTAATAAGGTCGAAGTCAGCAAACCGCCGATCACCACAATCGCCAGCGGTTTCTGCACTTCGGAACCCGGCCCGCTAGCAAACAGAAATGGCACCAGCCCCAGCAAAGCCACCGTAGCAGTCATCATTACCGGCCGGAAACGCTGCTCACAGCCCTGAATAATGGCCTGCTGCTGACTCAGGCCGCTGTCGCGCAAGCCGCGGATATAAGAAACCAGCACCACACCGTTCAGCACCGCGATACCCCATAGCGCGATGAAACCGACCGAAGCCGGCACCGACAGATACTCACCGCTGATAAACAGGGTAATCACCCCGCCTATCGAAGCAAACGGCAATACCAGAATAATCAGACTGGCAAAACGCACCGAATTGAACAGCATGAACAACAGAAAAAAAATCGCCGCGATCGTTACCGGAATGATCATGGTCAAATGTCCCATCGCCCGCTCCATGTTCTGGAATTGGCCGCCCCACTGCAAATAATAGGCCTCCGGCATTTTGACCTGCTCATTGACCGCCCGCTGCAACTCGGCCACAAAGCTGCCCAGATCGCGATCACGGACATTGATTCCCACCACGATGCGCCGTTTGCCCATTTCCCGGCTGATCTGCGCCGGACCGTCATTGAGGCTGATCCGGGTCACATCACCCAACGGCACTCTGGCACCATTGGCCGAGGTCAGCATCAGGGCATCAATAGCGGCAATATTGTCCCGAAAATTCTCCGGCAATCTGACCGCCGCCGAAAACCGCCGCTCACCCTGATAAATTTCGGTGGCGACTTTACCGGCAATCGCCGTTTCGATGGCATCGTGAATGTCAGCGGAATTCAGGCCATGCCGGGCAATCGCCTGGCGGTCGACGGTGATATTCAGATATTGCTGACCAGTCAGCCGCTCAACCCGGATATCACGCGCACCATCAACCCCGGCTGCGACTGCTGCAATCTGATCCGCCAGCTGTTTCAGTTGACTCAGATCATCACCGAAGACTTTAACCGCCACATCGGAGCGCACGCCAGTCACCATTTCCGCAACTTTGGCCGAAATCGGCTGCGCCATTACCACTTGCATACCCGGCAGATTGGTCATCAGTTTGTCACTGATCGCATCGGCGATAGAGTCCTGATTCCAGCCATCGGGCCACTGCTCACGCGGCTTCAGTGTCACAATCGGCGTCGATTCATTCTGACTCTGCGGGTCGGCCGGGCTTTCACCGCGACCAATATTGGTCACCACTTTTTCAACACCGGGAATTTCCGTCACCAATTTCATGGCCTGCATTTCAATCGCAGCACTTTCTTCCAACGAGATATTCGGTACCCGGGTGATCGACGGCACGATCGAGCCTTCTTTCATTTCCGGCATAAACGAAGTGCCCAATAATGGCAGTAATGCGGCAACCAAGATCAACACCGCAACCGCACCAGCAATCACCTTCAGCCGGTTCTGCATGGCTTTGTGCAAGCAATGCAGGTAGATTTTTTTGCAATACGCAATCAGCCGGGTGTCATGTTCACCCTGCTGACCTTCGAGAAACACCGCGCACAGCACCGGCGACAAAGTCATCGACACCAGCAATGAAATCAGCAGGGCAATCGCAATGGTATACGCCAGCGGCGCAAACATCTTGCCTTCCATGCCTTGCAAGGTCATCAGCGGCACAAACACCAGCACGATGATGCCCACGCCAAACAGCACCGGGGTCGCCACTTCCTGAGCCGCTGCCATCACGACTCTGAGCCGGCTGGTGTGCCGCCCCTTGCGTTCGCCCAGCAAACGAAACGCATTTTCGACCACTACCACCGAACCATCGACCATCAGACCAATCGCAATCGCCAGACCGCCCAGCGACATCAGATTAGCCGATAAACCCAGTTGATTCATCGCCATAAAGGTCAGCAATGGCGTGACAATCAGGGTACTGACCACGATCAGACTGGAGCGCACATCCCCCAGAAACAGAAACAGCACCAGCACCACCAGCGCAATCCCTTCCAGCAGCACCTTGGTAACCGTTTTCAGCGCAGCATCGACCAGATCGCTACGGTCGTAATAAGACACGATTTTCAAACCATTCGGCAACATGGCTTTCTGGTTGATTGCCTCAACCCGCTGCTTGATGCCACTCACTACCTGCTTGGCATTACCGCCGCGCAGCATCATCACAATCCCGCCGACCGCTTCGCTATCGCCGTTCTTGATCACCGCACCGGCCCGCACTTCATGGCCGATCTTGACTTCGGCGACATCAAACACATGCACTGGCACACTGTTGTCTTCTTTTAAAACGATATTGCCAATGTCGTCCAGGTCATTGATCAACCCAACGCCGCGAATCAAGTATTGTTCGGCATAGTGCGGCAACACCCCGCCGCCGCTGTTGGCATTGTTGCGGGCGAGAGCATCGAACACTTCATTGAGGGTAATCCGGTAATGATAGAGGCGGTCGGGATTGACCAACACCTGATACTGTTTGACATAGCCGCCCTGAGAATTGATTTCCGCCACGCCGGGTATGCCGCGCAACAAAGGTCGCACCACCCAGTCCTGCACTTCCCGGCGCTGCTGCAGTTCGGCCTGGGTTAAAGGCCGCTCGCCATCATCATCGCGCTCCAATGTGTATTGGTAGACTTCACCCAGGCCGGTTGAGACCGGGCCTAACACAGGATTAACACCGACTGGCATCTGTTGTTTGACTTCGATCAGCCGCTCCATCACCAGCTGGCGGGCGAAATAAACTTCGGTGCTGTCGGTAAAGACCAGGGTGATCAGTGACAAGCCGTTTTTATTCAGCGAGCGCATTTCTTCCAGCCCAGGCAAACCGGCCATTGCCATTTCCAGCGGCACCGTTACTAGTCGTTCGACTTCATCCGGCGAACGTCCACTGACTTCAGTGGCAATCTGCACCTGAATATTGGTGACATCGGGAAAGGCATCGACCGAAAGCTGCTGCACGGCACGCAGCCCGAACAAAGTGACGGTCAGCGCCAGCACCAGCACCAGAATCCGCTGTTCAAGGGCAATCGCAATCAGGCGATTCAGCATGCTTTACTCCGCGCCATTCTGTAAACGTTCGTTATTGAGATGAAAGGCGCCGTTGACCACAATCCGTTCGCCAGCTTGCAGACCCGATAATAACAAACGCCGCTGGGATTCTTCCCGCCCCAGTTTTACCGCGCGCAACTGAAAACTGCCGGGAGCCAATTCGACGAATACATAATCCTGATCACCCTCGCGCACCACTGCCTGACTCGGCACTACCAGAGTTTGCGAACCGGGCTTGCTGATTTTCAGCGTTGCCAGCATTTGCGGTTTGAACAGCCGACCGGGGTTTTCCAGTGCCATACGCACCATGACAGTGCGCGTTTCAGGATTAACCATATCCGCCACATAAATCAGCTTGCCGACCACTTCCTGACCCGGCAACGCCGGCACCTCGGCCTCGACCTGATCACCTTCACGAGCCCAGTGCGCCTGCTGTTCCGGGACTTCCGCCACCAGCCACAGCTTGGACAAATCGGCAACGGTATACAGGCTATCTGCCGGCTGCACCACCTGACCGATGGCAATATTGCGTTCGATCACCACCCCATCAATACTGGAAGTAACCGGCGAAAACGAGTGAATATTGCGTTCCTTGTCCAGTCGTTTTAAATCGGCATCGGTCATGCCCAATACTTTCAATTGATCACCAGCGGCGCGCAAATCCACATCAGCCTCGGTCAGCACCGCCTGACGTTCCTGCAATTCAGCCTGTGACAACACACCGCTTTCAAGCAGCCGCTCGGCGCGCTTGACGGTAACCCGCCGTAAATTAACCTGAGAGCTGGCCTTCAGATAATCCGATTGCGCACGCCCCAATTCACTGCTATTCAGCATCGCCAGTTGCTCAGCTTTTTTAACGCTTTGTCCCAACATGGCATTGATTTCGGTGACGCGCCCCGTCACCGACGCACCAATCCGGGCCACCCGCATCTGATTCAGTTCAACGCGGGCCGATAAACGCAGGCTATCTTGTATTTCACTGGCTTTAATCGCTTCGACAACCAGCAGTTTGGTCAAGGCCGGTGAGGCCTGTATTTTGTCTGTCCCTTGAGCCGCTGCATTGCCTAGCAGACCAAGCAGCAGTAATCCTGTCACTGCTAAAGGCGTCAACCCACAAACCGGCCTGATGAATTGCATAACACTATCCTTATTCTTAAAAATATTGATGACTCTGCCAGTCATGTCGACAGCAAAAAGCGAGCCACTTACTGCTGCTGATTATACTGATACTTGAATTTGCGTTTTAACAGGATGCTGGGCTGATCAATAATCCGTTTCAATACAGCCTGATCCGATGCCGGATCGGCCGACTTTGATTGCGTCTCGCTGGCTGTGGCTGCATCAGGTTCCCGGGGCTGTGCGTTTTGCGACGACGGCGACCCGGACGCTACCGAGCGATCGGCAGACGGTTTCTGCTGACTGACTTGCGGCGCCTGTTCCGCCGCCTGCTGAGGATCGGCTTGCGGACCGGTTCCATCCTGCTGTTGCTGTTGCTGTTGCTGTTGCTGTTGCTGTTGCTGTTGCTGTTGCTGTTGCTGTTGCTGTTGCTGTTGCTGTTGCTGTTGCTGTTGCTGTTGCTGTTGCTGTTGCTGTTGCTGTTG
>CAIUWU010000026.1 GCA_903902945.1 uncultured Pseudomonadota bacterium | reverse complement strand
CCCAGTCGTAACACCCCCCATTGTTTAATACCCAGCTGGATTGGCAGTATCCTTTCTATGGTATTGATTTGCGGATAGTCCTGGGTAACCGCCTGGGTCTGGGCTAGGGCAAAACTGTCGGCATCGGCCGGCATCAGTTGGCGGTAGGCATCAGGTTGCTGGCTGCTGGAAAAGACAACGGAGTCACTGTTCATCAGAATCGCATATTCCAGTAAATCGGATTCTTCGATCGCTTTGCTCAGCACTTCGGCAATCCGCGAAAAGTTGAAGGCCGCCATATCGTTTTCGATCTGTGGCAACAATACATTGGCCACGGTATGGCTACGTTCGACCAAATTGCTATGCATCAAACTGATGCGTTTATTCAGTTCGGCGCTGAGCGATTGTTTTTGTAACAGCAACTCGATCGAGGTGTGGGTAATCACCAGCACCACAATCAGACCTACCAGTGTGGTCATTAATTTACGGCGAATGCTGCCGCGGTTTTTATTGGTCAGCACGGTATCGATCTCGACAGGATCAGCGTGGTCGCTTATAAAATCACGCTTTGACCGGGTACGGTGGGAATATTTTAATGGCGCATCAGATTGGGTCACGGTTCAACAATGGGCTAATGACATTCGATAATCTGGTTAACGGAATCCAGGGCATCCTGATTATAGCCAACCTTGATTTTGGCTAACTGGCACTGATTGAGAATGATGTGGGAACCTGCAGGTGGCTGAACCGATTTGCTAACCGGTTCATGGCGCAAAATCGATTCGACCAAAGTGGCTACCTGACGACCAATAGTCGGAATATCGGCGACCACTACCAGACTGGCGCCATAACTCAGATAAGCATCGCTATAGGTATAAATCGGTTTTCGCTGTTGTTCGCTGAGACTGAAAATCTGCTCGATGGTAGCTTTATCTCTGAGTACGCCAGGGTCGGCGATCAGCCATAACAAATCAATCGATGGCAGCAGATTTTCGACCGCTGTCTCAATCGAATCGGTCTGACTGATCTGTTTTTCAATCAGGGTAATACCCAGTTCTTTGGCAGAAGCACGCGCTTCGGCGATGCGTTCCTGAGTGAACTGCGGGTCGAAAATCACTCCTACCTTCAGCGCGTCCGGTAACAGATAACGCATCAATGATAATTCCTGCGAAAGCGATAATTCATTGGCAATGCCATGGGTATTGCTTTGCTGAACAAAACGCTGCCAGTTGATCACCGATGAAAACACTAAAGGCTGACTGGCTTTGGCCTGATCGGCACGCTGATAAGCTTTGGAACCAATGCTGTAAATCAGGTCAGGATTTTCATCGCGGATCAGTTTTTCCAGCGCATCTGGCTGACTGATTTTATCGAAACTGGTGCCGATGATCTGTACCGGATTATTAAGCAGTTCGTGTCTGAATTCGTTTTCTACCTGGCGGTATTTCTCGACATTGCTATCGGAATTGATAATTAAGATTTTACCTTTGACGATTTCTGCCGCCTGACTGCCGGGCGATATCACAGTGGTAATCAGCACTAGCGGTTGCAGAATCTTGAATAGCTTGTTGATGAAATATTCTTGAGACATGGCGGCTGATCTATCGCAATTGTTTAGAGATTGAACTATCCAGATCGGGGATTCTTTTCCACCCGTCCAGTCCCAGCATTTTTAAAGTTTTTTCGCCTTCCGGGCGGCTCGTCATGTCCTCAAGGGTTTTTAACAGCTTTTTTTCTTCGTTTTCTTTTTTCTTGGCGATTGCCGCAATCAGAAAAAAATTCTTGTCACTGGCGGCCAGGGTTTTTAACTTGGCATGCTGGGCGCTATTGATCACTGCCAGTTTCGTCAGACTGCTTTCAGAGGCGATCGAGGCTTTGGCAATCCCAAAGCCGACTGCCATCAGGGCATCGATATCTTTGGGTACCGCCAGAAGCTTGATACTGTCGATCAGATTGTCGCGTTCCGCTCCCAACATCTGCCTCAGCAGGTTACGTAAATAGTCTTCGGTACCGGCCCCGGCCAGCGTGG
>CAIUWU010000025.1 GCA_903902945.1 uncultured Pseudomonadota bacterium | reverse complement strand
TGATTTCATGACTGTTTTCCTTAGATGCTTTTCAGATAACGGGTATCAGCGAACAATTTGCCGATTTTCCACCAGAGCGGATACATCAACGAGCACAACAATGCTGAACAAAATGCTGACAATGGTGTCGCGTACTGGCCATAGGTGCGCAAGGTGCCGCGTTCGATGATGCGCAAATATTCCGGCATACCGGTGCGAATGTATTGGAAACCGAACACATCGGCCACCGTCAGCTGGCTGTTGTGGTAATCGACCGCTTGGTGAAACATACCGAAGATAGGCCAGTTGGTGGGGTAGAACAACAAAGCAAATGCCCCGCCGCCAAAAATGGAGGTGATGGTCAGGCTGTTGCTGAGCATCAATAAGGTATCCAATACCAAGGCGCCCGGCACCATGGTCGCCGGCAACACCATATTAATCGGGAAGAAATTCCAATAGTGGTAGGCAAAGACACGGGTGACCCACGTGCCGATCAATAAGGCGGCGACGCACAGCGTAGCGCCCAACGGTAAACGGAATTTATCCCACAATACCGCCTGTACGGCGGCTGGAAAGGTAATGCCGATCAACGGTGTCACCAAAGGCCACCATTGCCGATCTTTCCAATCAACCCAGAAATCCCAGTCGCCGACGGTCAGGGCAAAATGCAGATGAAACGATCCGATGAATAAAAATAGAGCCAGTACAAGGATCAGATAATCGTAAGCTCTGGCCAGTCGGGCTTTTTCACCCCGATAAGGTTTGAATGTTGAAATTGGAATTTGTGCAGACATGGTAAGAGTCCCCCGTAATGTGTTTCAGTAAACGGCAGTTGCCATTGAGTAGTTGGGCGCGTCACCAACCGAAAGCCACCCTTGGGGGAGTAAAACCGACTAGGCTGGACGACACGCTCGCGGTATAAAGTAGGGAGAAACCGCTTAGCTGTGAAATGGTGAAATTTCATCCGTTATCATCAAGACTGTTCATACCGGCAGGCAGCGATTTTGTTTAGTATGTAGCCAGTTTCTTTGGGGGGAATATCCATATGGCTAATCTGCGCACTTTCGACTTAAACCTGTTACTGGCTTTCGACATATTGATGCGAGAACGCAATGTTACTCGAGCCGCTGAATGCATGTTCGTCACGCAATCGGCGATGAGCCATACCTTGCACCGTTTGCGACAGCAACTAAACGACCCTGTTTTGGTTAAATCGCCCGCTGGTATGCAACCAACCGCGCTAGCGCTGGCATTAGTGGAGCCTGTATCCAGTCTTTTACAAGAGATGGAACGATTGCTTGAGGCACCCCAAGCCTTCGATCCGGTATCCAGTCAGCGCCGTTTCACCATCGCCGCGACCGATTACATGGAGTTTTTGATCTTGCCAGAGTTATCGCAATTGATTGAGAAAACAGTGCCTGGCGTGGATATTCATGTCAAACGCACGGAATCTGCATTTCCCTTGGCGCAGTTGGAAAACGGCAGTCTGGATGTGGTGTTGGGCTTTGCCTCGGTACTAAATCCGCCCGCGCATTTTCACTGCGAACATTTATTCATGGATCGCATGGCTTGCGTGGTCAGGCAGGATCACCCCAGCATCCAAGCCGCACCATCGCTGGAGGATTATTTGGCGGCGACGCACATGCTGATCTCCAGAACCGGCGATAAATTGGGGGTTATAGACGAGAAATTGACCGAGCTGGGCCTGGAGCGACGAATCAATTTTATCGTGCCGCATTTTTTATCGGCCCCCTTGATCGTTGCCCAGTCCAATATGATTTTGTCCTTACCCTATCGCTTGGCCATAGCCTTTCAGAAACTGGTGCCGCTGCAAGTATTAGCCGTCCCGGTAAGTTTGCCGGACTACGATTTGGCCATGATTTGGCATCCATTATGGGAAAAAGACCCTGCCCACGGTTGGTTGCGTCAGCAAATCAGCAGCATAGGCCGGAAAATAAGCGCATCTCAAATCAATCTTTAACGTCCTGGCAGGCCAATGGCTAAGGCTTTGACTTTCAACAGGAAGTAAGGCGGTTTTGATTGATTGTCGCCGCCGTTCAATGTTGCCGAACGATGCAAGCGATTAACCACGGCATAGAGTTGTCCGTTGGTGCCAAAACTAAACGAATCCACCCATGACAACCGAGGACACTGCGCCAATTGCCGGTATTGACGGTTAGGCGCAATCACGCCGATCGCATTATTCGCCAAATCCCCTAGATAAATATTGTTGTTTTCATCAATGCTGATGCCGTCCGAGATCGGCTTGTCGCTGTAGCGTTCAACCTGCTTCGCGAGTTCTTCAGGCGTTAACGACTCGTTGATCAAGTCCGCCGCTTTAATCCGGTAAAGGCTGAGGCCATGCATCGGCCCAAAATAAACCCATTCGTTGGCTAAATCCTCAGTAATGGGATTCACACCAATATGCGGTTTCACCAATTCGCCTGACGGCGTTTTCACTTGAATCGGCTCATTGTCGATGACTAAATCGACGTTTTCCGGCAGCACACTGTGATGACCTTCCAACACTCGCCGCGCCGCGCCAGTCGATAAGTTAACCACAATCAAGGCGGCATTCGCGCCAGCCGCTGGGTCGCTGATGAAGGCATGGTTGTGATGAGTATCCAACGCAAAGTCGTTAACGAACGCATCCTTGGGTGCAATGGGGGCAGGCAGGTAAATTAAACGCTGAAGTTTGTTGGTTTTGGTATTCCAACCGACCAGCTTAGGCGTCACCCCGCTCCGCATGCCGTTGTCCAGCATCCAAACGATACCGTTGCTATCGGATCGGATACCCAACACCGAGTCGAGCTTGATCGGTGCCGTCGAATCCGCAGCAGATAGCTCCTTATTCGGAAATGGTTGCAAGGTTTGATTCTTGTATTCAACTACGGTGTATTGCGGGTGATAAAACTGATGTTGGCTCATGATGATCCTGCCGCTGGCAGTCGCAGTGACATTACCCGGTCCGATATCGAGGTTGGCGAATACCTCAAAATTTGAATTGCTGTCCGCCGAAGCTTCAAAAGCCTTAAATAGCATAGCTGCGCAAGATAGGATTACTCGGTTCATTGTCATCTCGGATATGTTGTTGGATCAGGCAACACGATACGGGATCGTTAAACCAGTGTTAAATGACATTATTTAATCACCGATCATTCACTAGATAAATGATGATTACAGCGTTCAATCATACAAACAGCCCAATTAGAAGATCCATTCGAGATAAAATCGCTTTGGCTTGTTCCAATGTACTGGTTAATGCGACCGCTTCTGGCTTGACTGCTGACATTCGCAGAAATATTTGAATGTCGCAAACTGGCCGATAGCAAACAATGACAGCCCAACCAACTTTTGCTCGTTACAAGCTATTTTGCTTATTAACCATCCAGCTACATTTTGCACAAGTCGGCTTGATTCGGAACCGTGAACCATTTTGATTTCCAACCCTAGAATACAAATAGCCATAATTTTTTACCGAATTACGGGGGAAATTCGGCGATTGATAAACACCCCCAGATTGCTATCAACTTTGATCAGGAGCCATTCATGAAACAACTATTTGCTATCTCGGCGTTAGTGTTGATGTTTTTTACCACTAATGCGACTGCAGACACCTCTGCACAAAAATTTGGCCGCGGCCTAGCTGGAATGACCTGCGGGGTCATGGAACTGCCGGGCAACATCATCAAAGAAACCCATGCCAAAGGAGCCGCCGGCTTTCCAGTGGGGCTGGCTAAAGGTGTAGGCATGATAGTAACGCGCGAACTGGTAGGTGTTTATGAGTTTGTCACTGCGCCGTTCCCTATTCCGGCCGGCTTTAAACCCATCCTGTCACCAGAATATCCCTGGAGTTACTTTAATTAATGCAGGGCAGTCATATCCGGCCAAGCTTATCAGCTTCGATAAGCTTGGCCGGGCACATCGACATCATTAATTAAGCGCCGCTAAAAAACCATAAAGCTCCATAAGCGGTTTTGTGCTCAATTTTCAACAAAAAAAACCGTCAGCCATAAAATGATCCGGTCTACAGCGCCAATGCTGATAGCACCATTAAATTTTATTTACAGAGGAAACCAGCATGAAAACATTAGTCATTCTCGGCGGCGGATTAGCCTTGATCGCTGCCACCGTATCGGCAGATACCTCTATTCTGGAAAACATTGCCACACAAGCCGCCAAAGACACCGCGCAAGCGGTAGCTCCCCAAGCGGTTGAAAATGCCGAAAAAGCTAGACAAAACCTTGAAACCATTAAAACCCTGAAAGATGAAGCGGCCGCAGCCCCCGATGCCCTGAAAAAACAGGCTCTAGATTCGATCACTGCAGAAAAACAAAAAGCCGCAGAGACTCAGAAAGCCATTAAAGACTCTGCCAGCAAGCTGAAAAAGAAAATCAAGAACGCTCCCGAAGCCACCAAGCAGAAACTCAAACAGGAAGCAGCCAGAAAAACCCTGGAATTGCTGCAATAATCGATCAGTCGTTTTCGGTCAGCCCGATCAGCCGATAACCAAGACTGGCTGATCGGTATTGGTTTTGCCCATCAAAAATCGCTATGCCATTGGTTGGCATCGGCACCAGCTTTGCCATCGCCATAAGATTGCTTATTTGCACCACAGTCATAAGCATTAACTCTGATAAAATGCCGGCCTTTTTACCTAACCCCAGAGCCTGAGCCAGGGTTCTCATTCAACCGGATACTTTCTTGATCTCTACAGCCAATATCACTATGCAATTCGGGGCTAAGCCTCTGTTCGAAAACATTTCAGTTAAATTCGGCAACGGCAACCGTTTTGGCCTGATCGGCGCCAACGGCTGCGGTAAGTCGACGTTTATGAAAATTCTCAGCGGCGATCTGGAGCCCTCCAGCGGCAACGTCAGCATTACCCCGGGCGAACGCATCGGCGTATTGCGCCAGGATCAGTTTGCCTATGAAGACTACCGCGTCATCGACACCGTCATTATGGGCCATAAAGAATTGTGGGCGGTCAAACAGGAACGTGACCGCATCTACGGCTTACCGGAAATGTCGGAAGAAGAAGGCATGCGGGTCGCCGACCTGGAAATCGAATTTGCTGAAATGGATGGCTACACCGCCGAATCGCGAGCCGGTGAATTATTGCTGGGACTGGACATTCCTTTGGAACAACATGACGGCCCGATGTCTGCCGTTGCACCGGGCTGGAAATTAAGAGTGCTGTTAGCGCAGGTGTTATTTGCCGATCCCGATATTCTGTTACTCGACGAACCGACTAACAATCTGGATATCAATACCATTCGCTGGCTGGAAAACATTCTCAATGAGCGTGAGTCGACCATGGTGATCATTTCCCATGACCGTCACTTTTTGAATAGTGTCTGCACTCATATGGCTGATCTCGATTACGGTGAGTTGCGGGTTTATCCGGGTAATTATGATGACTACATGATTGCCGTTACTACGGTGCGTGACAGTCTGCTAGCCAGTAATGCCAAGAAGAAAGCCCAGATTGCCGAATTACAGACTTTCGTCAGCCGCTTCTCGGCGAATGCGTCCAAAGCCAAACAGGCCACTTCGCGCGCCAAGCAGATTGAAAAAATCAAACTGGATGAAGTCAAACCTTCCAGCCGGGTTAATCCTTTCATCCGTTTCGATCAGAGCAAAAAACTCTATCGGGTGGTGCTGGAAGTACAGGAACTGGCCAAAGGCTATGGGGATGCCCCTCTGTTCCAAAACCTGAATTTAATGATTGCGGTTGGTGAACGTGTTGCCGTCATCGGACCTAACGGCATTGGTAAATCGACTTTGTTAAAAACCCTGGCCGGTGACTTCGAACCTGACCATGGTCTGGTTAAATGGGCGGAAAACGCTGAACTGGGCTATTTTGCCCAGGATCATGCCGACAGCTTCGCCGCAGATAAGTCTTTGATTGACTGGATGGGACAATGGCGTAAAGAATCCGATGATGATCAGGTGATACGCGGCACGCTGGGACGCTTATTGTTTTCTCAGGACGAAATCAATAAATCGGTGAAAGTGCTGTCCGGTGGTGAACAGGGGCGAATGTTATTCGGCCAATTAATGCTGCAAAAAGCCAACATCATGATTCTGGATGAACCCACCAACCATCTGGACATGGAATCGATTGAGTCACTGAATACCGCGCTGGAAAACTACCCGGGCACTTTGATTTTTGTCAGCCACGACCGCGAGTTTGTATCTTCGCTGGCCACCCGGATCATCGAACTCACACCCAACGGGATAGTTGATTTTCATGGTGATTATGAAGAGTATTTGCGCAGTCAGCATATTGACTGATGCCAAGAGCCATCCACCAACAATCCCGACTGCCGGGGATTATTGGTCGCCCGTTTTAACCGGCATCTCGACGGCAGAAATTAACCAGCGTCAGCTAACTGGCGAGCAGAGATGTCTCAGATTCGATATTAGATGTAATATAAGGCTTACAAGATTAATCAGAATCCTACAAGCCTATGCAAAACAACCTCATCAAGGCTGGCCTGATATGGCTGGCCTTGGTTTTTTCGAATCCACTGTTTGCCAATTCACCACTGAAACCTGATCCGCAGATTACTCCGGGTGAAGTACTGACCACCGACACCAATCGTATCTGCACCCGTGGATATGCCAAAAGCGTCAGAGCTGTGCCGTCTTCGACTAAACGCATGGTCTATCGTCTTTATGGCATCAAGAACCGCAATCCCGGCGAATATGAAGTGGATCATCTGATCAGTCTGGAACTGGGCGGAGCCAATTCGATACAGAATCTGTGGCCGCAGTCATTTCTGACCATGCCATTAAACGCCCATGTCAAAGATACGCTGGAAAATAAGCTGCATGAGCTGATCTGCAGCGGCCGGATCAACGTACACCAGGCACAACAAGAAATTGCCGCCGACTGGACTCTGGCCTATGAAAAATATGTCGGTCCGTTGCCGGGGCCAGCAGAAAACCGTCATGCCTTATCAACACCGGCGAGTGATGAACCGGCTGAGTCAGAAGGCGGAAAACATGCTTCCATTACCGGCAATTGCCCGCAAGAGGCGCCAGTGAAAGTTTCCAAACGCGGCATTTACCATCTAAAATCCGATCCTAATTATTCCCACACCAAGGCAATTGATTGCTTTCCTTCGGCTGAAGCCGCAGAGGCTAGTGGATTCAGGGCACCGAAAGATCATGAAAACCATTAAACGCTATTCGATTCAGTACACGACAGAGCAACCGCCAGTGAATAATTTTTTAAGACTTGCGCTGACACCCTTGCTGGTGCTGGCCGGCATGGTGACTGCGGTTTTGTTTTCGGTAATGCTGGCAGTATTGCTGTTACCGGTTGTCGGTGTCGGATACTTATTATGGAAGCGGATCAAAGCTCAACAGATCGTAGAAACTGCTGACGTCATAGAAGCGGAATTTAAACAAATTAAAGATTCTGAACACTAGCACTCTGATTGCCAACACCTCTGGTTGCACCCAGTTGTCAAATCAGATTGGGTGAAACTTTTATTAATCCAGAAAGCCAGAAAGAGACGCCTTATATCACAAAAAGACACAAATCCTAAAAACAGCTATCACTTTATGGCAACCGTATCCACCCAGTGAGCAGTAAATACGGATTAACTCAGGATTTATTATTGGTAAACGCTTATAATAAAGAAAGATTCGGGAGAGCACACGCCCCCAATGTTTGGGCTCTTCCCCATAAACGGGGGATGGCACAGATCAAACCCGGTTAATGACACCATTCCAACCACATAATGCGAGCACTC
>CAIUWU010000024.1 GCA_903902945.1 uncultured Pseudomonadota bacterium | reverse complement strand
ATTAAAATTAAAAAACCCGCCAAGCTCGTTTGCTCTTGGCGGGTTTTTAATTTCTTCAACTCTTTATTGTTTTTATCTTTCCAGCAATTCAAATTTACCTGCTTTTCCGTTCCATTCTTCAGCGCCCGGTAATGCGTCTTTAACTTCGGTAATGGCCGGCCATGCTTTTGCTAGCTCGGCATTCAGTGCGGCAAAGTGCTCTTGGCCTTCTGGTAGTTCGTCTTCAGCGTGAATGGCATTGGCTGGGCATTCTGGTTCGCACAGGGTGCAATCGATACATTCATCAGGATCGATAACCAAGAAATTCGGGCCTTCATGAAAGCAATCGACTGGGCAGACATCAACGCAGTCGGTAAATTTGCATTTGATACAGTTTTCGGTGACTACAAAAGCCATGTTGTTGATCCCAAGGTTTAACAGTAAGCGCGTTAAAAAATGCTTACTTTGGTCATTTAAAAACCGAACTGCCGAGCAGTTCTGGGGTTGTAGTTAACAAGAAGCCGCTTGCGGGAATTATCCGCAAGCGGCTGATTTCTTATTTGTCTTTGTTACGTTCTTTAACTTCTTTGATTACTTCATCGGCTACGTTTTTGGGGCAGGCGATGTAGTGTGAAAACTCCATCGAGAACTGACCGCGGCCAGAAGTCATGGTGCGCAGGTCGCCGATGTAGCCGAACATATCGCTCAGTGGAACGTCCGCTTTAATACGGACACCAGTGACGCCGGCATCCTGTGATTTGATCATGCCGCGACGACGGTTCAAGTCGCCGATAACATCACCTACGTGAGCTTCCGGAGTGAATACGTCAACTTTCATGATCGGCTCCAGTAATTGCGGACCGGCTTTAGGAATCGACTGACGATACGCAGCGCGGGCAGCAATTTCAAACGCGATAGATGAGGAGTCAACTGCGTGGAAAGCACCGTCGGTCAGAGTGACTTTGAAGTCTAAGCAAGGGAAGCCTGCCAGAACACCTTTCTCAATACTGGCTTTGAAGCCTTTTTCAACAGCGGGCCAGTATTCACGAGGTACGTTACCGCCAACCACTGAGGATTCGAACTGGAAGCCACTGCCTGGCTCACCTGGCTCGATGATGTAGTTGATTTTAGCGTATTGACCAGAACCACCTGATTGCTTTTTGTGGGTGTATTCGTCTTCGATACGCTGAGTAATGGTTTCGCGGTAAGCAACCTGTGGTTTACCAACGTTAACTTCTACACCATGAGTACGCTTCAGGATGTCCACTTTAATATCCAAGTGCAGCTCACCCATACCTTTGATGATGGTTTCGCCGCTTTCTTGGTCGGTTTCAACGCGGAATGATGGATCTTCAGCAACCATTTTACCGATCGCAATCCCCATTTTTTCGTTGCTGCCTTTATCTTTAGGTGAAATCGCAATCGAAATAACAGGATCAGGGAATACCATGGGCTCCAGTGTGGCGGGCTGATCTGGATCACACAAGGTGTGGCCGGTCTGTACGTTTTTCAGGCCGATCAGAGCAACGATGTCGCCCGCCT
>CAIUWU010000023.1 GCA_903902945.1 uncultured Pseudomonadota bacterium | reverse complement strand
TTTATCGAAGTCCGCAATAACCTGAAATAAACCCCAAAGAACCCGCGACAACCCGCAATAACAGGCATAAAAAAAGTCCAACTTTTGAGGGTTGGACTTTGGTTATTGGTGGAGGCGGCGGGAATTGAACCCGCGTCCGCAAGCACTCCGCCACAAGCTCTACATGCTTATCCCGCGCTTTTAATTTAACTGTTGACTACCCGTCGGGCCAAGAGGATCAACAGCGATTTCGATTGGATTTAGCGCTTCAGGCTCCGAACTAAGCCCTGGCGCGATCTTATGTAATATGATCCCTGAGCGCCCCCGAAAGAGCTCCAGACGCATAAGTACATCTGGTCAGAGAAGTGGTGCAGGTTTTAAGCTGCTAATGCCACTGAGTAGTTTTCGTCGTTTGCGAATACTTTTTTTCAGTAGGTTTTACGAGCGGTACTGTGCTCGGCATGCACCTGAGGTTTTGCTACCCACGTCGAAGCCAGGTCGCCCCCAAGAGCGCGTATTCTATCCAATTGCATGACGGTGTGCAGAATTGTTTAGCGATCTGCGCTATCGCAATGCATTGGCGCGCTTTACCAGTGCGGATAATGTGATGGAAAAGCGTTGTCTGGCAATATCGCCAACCACACCGGTATAGCTGCTGTGCAGATAAAGATCGACGCCACATACCCGGGCGATCATCGAGCATCGTCCGGTGATACTGAATTTATCGCCACTCAAGCGATAGGTTAAAGGTACACAGTCATCGCGTAAGATAGGCCCGGCGACATTAAAGTCGATGCGCTGATCAAACATTTCGTAATTCAGTGTTTCCGGTAACAACGGCAATTCTGCCAACACGATTTGCTCATCGTCACCGATACAGCCATAAATCAGGCAGCGACAATGCTGTAAATCATCCAGCAATGCTTGTGCCAGTTGTGAAGCGATAACCGGTCTGCGAACAGACTCGCACAGTTTTTCCAAGCCATGTATTTGTTTCATAGTTTATGCAGATAGCGTCAACAGGGGATTGTCTATAAAATAGCGGCAGATTTTTTGATTGCCTATCGGCTCAACGCCACGGATATTTAATGACCGATTATAAATTAACCCACCTCAAACAACTCGAAGCAGAAAGTATTCACATCATTCGCGAGGTCGCCGCCGAATTTGAAAAGCCTGTCATGCTGTATTCGATTGGTAAAGATTCTGCGGTCATGCTGCATTTAACCCGCAAGGCATTTTTTCCAGGCAAACCGCCATTTCCGCTGTTGCATGTCGATACCACCTGGAAGTTTCGGGAAATGATCGAATTTCGTGACCGGATGGCTAAAGAGCTGGGCTGGGATTTGCTGGTACACATCAATCAGGAAGGCGTGGCGCAAGGCATAGGGCCTTTTACCCACGGTAGTAAAAAGCATACGGATGTCATGAAAACCGATGCCCTGAAGCAGGCGCTGAACCAATATCAGTTCGATGCTGCTTTTGGCGGTGCCCGTCGTGACGAAGAAAAATCCCGTGCCAAAGAACGTGTCTATTCATTCCGGGATAAAAATCACCGCTGGGACCCTAAAAATCAGCGCCCGGAATTATGGAATGTCTACAACGGTAAAATCGACAAAGGCGAGAGCATTCGTGTATTTCCGTTGTCCAACTGGACCGAGCTGGATATCTGGCAATACATTCACTTGGAAAATATTCCTATCGTGCCACTGTACTTCGCCAAAGAGCGTCCGGTTGTTAATCGTGACGGCATGCTGATCATGGTGGATGACGACCGCATGCCGATTGGCCCCGATGAAAAAGTGGAAATGAAAATGGTGCGCTTCCGCACGCTGGGCTGCTATCCCTTGACTGGTGCCGTAGAGTCAACAGCGACCACTTTGCCGGAAATCATTCAGGAAATGTTGCTAACCACCACTTCTGAGCGCCAAGGCCGGCTGATCGATCACGATCAGGCGGGTTCCATGGAACAGAAGAAACGCGAAGGTTACTTCTAAACTTTTCGCTCATTAGCCATTTAATTCAAAAAACAGAGAAAAGCATGTCTCACCAATCCGATCTGATCGCAACCGATATCAATGCCTATCTGGCGCAACACGAACGCAAGGAACTGCTGCGGTTTTTAACCTGCGGCAATGTTGATGATGGCAAAAGCACCTTGATTGGCCGTTTGTTGCATGATTCGAAAATGATCTATGAAGATCAGCTGGCGGCGGTGCAGGCGGACAGTGTCAAATCCGGTACCACCGGCGCCGGCAAGATCGACCTGGCTTTGCTGGTCGATGGTTTGCAGGCCGAACGTGAGCAGGGTATTACCATCGATGTAGCCTATCGCTATTTTTCGACTTCGACGCGTAAATTCATCATTGCCGACACCCCGGGCCACGAGCAATACACTCGCAACATGGCAACCGGCGCTTCGACCTGCGATCTGGCGGTGATTCTGATCGACGCCCGTTACGGTGTGCAGACGCAAACCAAGCGTCACAGCTTTATCGCCTCTTTGCTGGGTATCAAGCACATTATCGTCGCCATTAACAAAATGGATCTGGTGTCATACAGCGAAGCAAGCTTTAACGCTATCAAAGCGGATTATCTGGCTTTCGTACAAAGTCTGGATTTGCATGACATTCACTTTATTCCGATGTCAGCCCTGGATGGCGATAACGTGGTTAATCCTAGTGCCAATATGCCTTGGTTTGTCGGTAAAACCATGATGGACTTATTGAACAGCATTGAAATTGCCAATGATCATAATTTCAGTGACGCCCGCTTTCCGGTGCAGTATGTCAATCGCCCTAATCTGGATTTTCGCGGTTTCTGCGGCACGGTGGCTTCCGGTGTGTTTCACAAAGGCGACAAGATCACAGCACTGCCTTCCGGTAAATCCAGCAAAATCAAGGCCATTGTGACTTTTGACGGTGAACTGGATCAGGCCTTTGCCGCTCAAGCTGTCACACTGACACTGGAAGATGAAATCGACATCAGCCGGGGTGACGTAATTGTCGGCGAACAACAAACAGCTGCCAGCATTGCTGATAAGTTCAAAGCCACTCTCGTCTGGATGACCGAACAGGCCATGACACCGGGCAAACAATATGTCATTAAACTGGCAACCCGCAGTGTTTCGGGCTCGATTTCACTGATTCATCACCGGATTGATGTCAACACCCTCGAGCATCATGACGCCGATCTGCTCAAGCTGAATGAAATCGGTTTATGCACCGTGACCGTCAATGCGCCTGTGGTTTTCGATCCGTATAAAACCAATAAAGCCACGGGGGCGTTCATCATTATTGATCGCCTGACCAATGTCACCGTTGGTGCCGGCATGATTACCGGTGATGCCAGTGCCGACGAGTGGACGCCGGTTACTGCGGCAGATCGGGCTATTCGCTTTGCGCAGACCGCTAGCGTAATCGGTCTTGCCGGTCAGAATGCCAAAACAGTCGCTTACCAGCTGGAGCGTAAACTATTCGATAACGGCCATGCAGCGACCATTCTGGTGCAGGGTAGTAACGAACTGGCGGCGGCGGTCAAAAATGCCGGATTGATTGCCTTGAGCCTGTCGGATGACATTAGCGATTTCGATCATGATTTCGATTGTGATAGCAGTGATATCGACAACATTTACGCGGCACTCAAGCAAAACGGCGTCTTACTTTAATCCCGATCAGGCCAGCTATAAGCTGGCCTGCTTTTTACTGGTTTCCTGGTTTTTATGGTGTTACCAAGCACAGTCAGCGATCAATCCATTGCCCAAGCGGCTGAACTGCTCCGACAAGGCGAGCTGGTCGCACTACCGACCGAAACCGTCTATGGCTTGGGTGCAGATGCTTCAAATCCACAGGCGGTAGCCAAAATTTTTGCTGCCAAAGGCCGTCCGGCCGATCATCCGCTGATTGTGCATATTGCCAGTGCTTCCCAGCTGAGTGACTGGGCGGAAAATATCCCTGAAACGGCTTTACAGCTGGCCGCTGTATTCTGGCCGGGGCCATTGACGATGGTGCTGAATAAAAAGGCGGCCGTCCCTTTGGCTGTTACCGGTGGTCAGGATACGGTTGCCTTGCGAGTGCCTGCTAATCCTGTGGCGTTGGCCTTGTTGCGAGCATTTGGTGGTGGCATTGCCGCGCCTTCGGCCAATCGTTTTGGTCGTATTAGCCCCACTCGTGCCGAACATGTTGCCGAAGAATTGGGTGATAGCGTGGCCTGCATTCTTGATGGTGGGCCGTGTAGTGTGGGTGTTGAATCGACCATTATCGATCTCAGCACCGACAAGCCTGCCATCCTCAGGCCTGGAAGAGTTACCCGCAGCCAGTTAAAGGCAGTATTAAAAACCGATATTGCGTTGTCACCGCAGACCAAAATTCGTGCTCCCGGCATGATGGCGGTGCATTACGCACCCAATACCGTGGCTTTTTTATGTCCGGGCGATACTTTTATCAGCATGGTTGATGAGCTTTGCAGCCAGGGCAAACAGATTGGTGTGCTGACTTTTAGCGCTCAATTTGCCGAGTTGCCATGTCAATGTTGTCTGCAATTACCGGCAGATGCCATGCATTATGAAGCGGCTCTTTACAACGCTTTGCGCGAACTGGACAAAATGCATCTGGATAACATCCTGATTGAGCAGCCGCCGCAGACCGAAGTCTGGGCGGCAGTCAACGACAGGCTGGAAAAAGCTACCGTCTGACATGAATGATGAGCAATGGATGCGTTACGCCATCCGGTTAGCGCAACGCGCAGAACAACAAGGCGAAGTGCCGGTCGGAGCGCTGATTGTTTATCACGATGACTGCATTGCCGAAGGCTGGAATCAGCCGATCCAGACTAACGACGCCACGGCACATGCAGAAATTGTTGCGCTGAGAAAAGCCGGGCAGCGGTTGGGTAATTATCGTCTGCTCGACTGTACCTTATATGTCACCCTGGAGCCTTGTGTGATGTGCATGGGGGCAATCGCGCATGCCCGCATTAAGCGGCTGGTGTTCGGCGCCTATGATCCGAAACGGGGGGCGGTCTGTCATGCCTTGCAACTGGCAGAAGCCGATTTTTTGAATCACCGTATCGACTGGTGTGGCGGGGTTTTAGAAACCGATTGTGCCCAGTTGCTGACGGATTTTTTTAAAGCCCGGCGTTAGCTGGTCTGATCTGCGGTTATTTCTGATAACCGCAGATCAGACGCAATATTTTTAAGCGTTGCGTAAACGTTTGTAAGCGTTGATCAATCCATTAGTCGAGCAATCATGACTGCTGATGACTTGATCATTTTTGAGTTCCGGCAGAATGGCTTTTGCCAGCACCTTACCCAGTTCCACGCCCATCTGATCAAAAGAATTGATATTCCAGATCACCCCTTGCACAAAAATCTTGTGCTCATAAAAAGCCACCAAGGTACCCAGCATTCTGGGGGTAAGTTTTTTGAACAGGAATGAATTGGAAGGTTTATTGCCTTCAAAGATTTTGGAGACGATATAGGCGTCGTCCAGATCGGGTTGATGACTTAAATCACGCCGGACTTCTTCTTCCGACTTGCCGCGCATTAAAGCTTCGGCCTGAGCCAGGAAGTTGGAAATCAAAATATCATGATGATCAGGAAGACCGTAATGACTCTGTGCTGCAGCCAGAAAATCGCTCGGCACCAGCTTGGTACCTTGATGAATTAACTGGAAAAAAGCATGCTGACCATTGGTCCCCGGCTGTCCCCAGATAATAGGCCCGGTGTTGTAATCGACTTTATCACCATCAATCGTCGCACTTTTGCCATTACTTTCCATATCGCCCTGCTGGAAATAATCGGCAAAATATTTCAGTGATTGAGCGTAAGGCAAAATCGCGTAGGTTTCAGCTTCGAAGAAGTTGTTATACCAGATGCCCAGCAAACCCATGATGACCGGAATGTTTTGATCGAATGGCGCGCTACGGAAATGCTGGTCCGCTTCGTAAGCACCGCTCAGCAACTCTTCGAAATTGTCCATGCCAATATACAAGGCAATCGACAAGCCAATCACTGACCAGAGCGAGTAGCGACCGCCCACCCAGTCCCAGAACTCGAACATATTGTCGGGATCGATGCCAAATTCTTTTACTTTTTCGACATTGGTTGAGATGGCGATGAAGTGTTTGCTGATATGTTTTGGATCAGAGGCCGCTTTCAGAAACCAGTTGCGTGCCGAACGGGCATTGGTCATGGTTTCCTGGGTGACGAAGGTTTTGGATGAAATCAGAAACAGTGTTGTTTCAGGATTCAAATGCCTTAAGGTCTCAACGATATCGGTTTCGTCGACATTCGATACAAAGTGGGTTTTAAGGCTGTCCATGCCATAGGCGCTCAGCGCGGTATCAACCATTTTAGGTCCCAGATCGGAACCGCCAATGCCAATGTTGACAACATCAGTAATCGCTTTGCCACTAAAACCTTTCCATTCTCCCGAGCGGACCTGCTCGGTAAAAACGCGCATTCTGACCAGCACTTTGTTGATTTCAGGCATTACATCCTGGCCACCGAAAAAAACCGGTTTGTTGCTGCGATTACGCAAGGCTGTATGTAATACAGCACGTTTTTCAGTGGTATTGATAATCGAGCCACTGAACATCGCTTCAGTTTTGCTACGCAGATCAGCCCGGTCAGCCAGGGCAATCAGTAAAGGCAGAGTTTCTTCGGTAATCAGATTTTTGGAGTAATCGAATAACAGATCACCTACTGTCAGAGAGAATTTCTCGAAGCGTTTTGGATCTAGATCAAACGCCTCCTTCATGCAAAATTTTCCAGCAATTTCCTTGTGATGTTGCTTAACAGCATTCCATTCGGGCGAGTCGATTAATTTGGTCATATTCTTCTAGTTATCGCAGGACAATATCTTCAGGCTATCTGAAAATCGCTATACAGCAGGAAAAATCTGCATGCATTATAAAGTCAGTCTTAGCCTTGACCAAAAAAAATTACGGTAAACTGTTAAAAATCCGTCTATCAGACAAAGCGCTTGTCAGGCCGGACAGTCTTGGCTCAAGCAGGATTACCTTTATTTGGTAGGGGTGATGTGCTAGAGTTAGGGCTTGTTGAATCCAATGAATTTGGGCAATGGGTGATACAAAAAAACGTGTATTTACCACACGACCATAATAAGAATTAAGCAACTATCAATGGGAAGGTTCTATGAGAAATGCAGATATTTTAAGAAAAGGGTTCCTAGTCTTACTAGGTTTGTTATTTTCATCCGCTCTATGGGCTCATGGCGGAGCTGCTGGTACCGATACAGACCAATGTAAATTTGAGCTGGAAAAAGACCATTGGATTCATTACACCGCTTATCAGCCCAAAGCTTATCCCGCTGAAGAATTTTGCGGCAATCTGCCTGATCTTGATACAGCAATTCAGCTCGTTTTTGACTATCAAGACGAAAGATATCGCAAGCGCGCCATTGAATTCGAAGTAACCAAAGAACCAGAAGGTAAACGGGTGTTTTTCCAGGCTGCTGAAAAACACAAATCGGGCACCGTGGTACTCAACCTGCCCGAAGGCGTTTCTGAAGTTGGTAAATACCTGATTCACATCACCTTGCTGCAAGACAGTGGTGAAAGACTTGATGCTCACATGAGCTTCCAGGCCGGTAAAGGTCAACCTACCAGCAAAGGCAGCATTGGCTTGTATCTGCTGGTTTTGATAGGTCTTATCTATGCTGCCTACCTGTCTAACGCCGGCGTCAAAGCTAAAATCGACGACATTCTCGGCAAGCTAAAACAGTTCTAATCATGTCAGCCCTGTCAACCTGTGTTGGTTGATAGGGCTTTTAAACCCATCTATTTCCATATTTTCCTCAGTCACAGAGAACACAAATGGACAAAAAAGTAGTCATAGCCGCATTAATAGGGGCGCTGTCTGTTACTTCAGTTTCTGCTAAAGAGTTTCAAGACCATACCAACATGATGAATCATGGTGACGGCCATCTTATGGATATGGATGGTGGCATGGTAATGGGACAAAACACGGATACCCTGCCGGGAGGTTGCGACAAAATCGAAGCGACCAAAGAAATCACGGTTCGTGCCGGTCATAAGTATTCAGAAAAATTCCCCGGCACCATGTATGCCTTCGATCAGCAAGAATTCCAGTTTGAGCCTTGTACCAAGCTGACTGTGCATTTCATCAACGAAGATGAAATCCGTCATCAGTGGATGATGCATGGCTTACCTAAATACCTTTACCCTAAAGGCATGTTTCACCTTGAAGTGAGCGGCCCAGGCGAGGTAACCGGGACATTGATTCTGCCGCCTGGCGACAAAACTTACCTGGTGCATTGCGATATCGCCCAACACATGGAAAAAGGCATGAAAGCGCAATTGAAGGTCGGTAAAGGTGCAGAAGACCTGCCTAGCATTCCTGGGGTTACCAATAGCGTATTTCCCGATGACTATAGCGGCAAACCCTATACACCGGAAGAAAGCACTTCAGCTGAATCCAGTACGCCTTCAGCAGATGCCAGCAGCGCTAATTCAGCCGCAGCGACGGCTGACAATACGGCTGCAACCGAGACCGATAGCGGCATCTCCGGAACTACCATCATCGGTTTAGCCATCGGCTTCCTGATAGCGCCGGCACTGGCCAGAAAATATAAAGGTATGAGCCCAGGAGAGATCATTGGCTCCATTATCGAATCGATCCAAAAAATTATTGCTTATACACTGACTTTAATCAGTCATCTGATTAAAAAGAATTCACCAAAATCATCAGTCAAGTAATCATCTTCAGCAAAGCCCCTGAATCAGTAATGACTCAGGGGCTTTTTTACACTAGCAATCAATGTCTCTTGAATCTCTAGGCTTACCGGGCTTATTTCTAAGTGCATTCATCTCTTCGACTATTGCGCCTGGTGGCTCCGAAGCGGTCCTGGCCTATCTGGTCAGTCAGGCAGCGGCATCCATCGGTTTATTGATCGGTATTGCAACTCTGGGCAATACATTGGGCGCTCTCACCACTTGTTGGCTGGGAAAATGGACTGCGAAAAAATATCCCGCCAAGCATTTATCGCAAACCAAACATCAAAAGGCTTTGCTGTGGGTTTCGAGATGGGGGCATTGGGCGCTGTTGTTTTCATGGTTGCCCTTGATCGGAGATGGCCTCTGTTTCGCGGCAGGCTGGCTAAGGCTTTCGCCACTACCTGCGTTGATCGCCATAATGACCGGCAAATGCCTGCGCTATACGGCAATTGCCTATGCTTTCATTTAACCTCTGCTATTGAATATGCGTTTTTTGTCATTGCCTCATTTTCCCGGTATCGAAGCTCATGGCGAACACAGACGCCGCGATTACTTTATTGCCATATTTACTTTCGTCACTACCACTATTTGCCTGACTACTGACGGCTTTGCCCCCAAATACTTTCAATATTTACTGGCGTTGTTTGGCTGGCTGTTTTTACTGGCTTTTTTACACGGCGAATGTAAATACGTACGAACCCAGGTAGCGGTAGCGGTCAGCTTTGCGGTCGTCGGCGAATATTTTGCTTCTATTTATATGCAAGGCTATATCTATCGTTTTGGTAATGTACCTGCCTACGTGCCACCTGGGCATGGTTTGGTTTACCTGACCGCAGTAGCGCTGGGTCGTTCCGGATTATTCCAGCGCCATGCACGCAAGATAGCCCTGGTGGTAATCAGTCTCTGCGGCTTATGGGCTGCATGGGGCCTCAGTCAGTGGACCCAGCGTCCCGATGTGATAGGCGCAGTGTTATTCATGGTGTTTTTGGCCTACTTATTTAAAGGGCGTTCACCCACGGTGTATCTCGGGGCATTTTTTATAACCTCGTGGCTGGAATTGGTCGGTACGTCTGCCGGCACCTGGGCTTGGGCGGTGATTGATCCAGCGTCGAAATTGCCTCAAGGCAATCCTCCCAGCGGTGTAGCGGCCTGGTATTGTCTGGTTGACGCTGTGGCTATTGCGGGAGCTGCACCTTTACTGGACTCATTAACGCGAACCCGTGCCTATCTTCAGCGTCAAACCGTAAGGTTTTAATGGCCCTCAATGGCTCTGCTGATCCCCATCATCAACTCAATGCTTTTTTATCAATGCGTACCTCGCTTGATTGGTTGAGTGAACTACGTCGCCGCATTTTTTAAAATCGCCAACTCCTAGGCTTGCTGAGCCAGTTGGCGTTTTAAGCGGGCATTTTCTGTGGCCAGACTGGCTTCTCGTTCACTGACACTTTGGGCATGTTCGAACTGTTTGCGCCAGCTATAGAACTGGGATTCATGTAATTCCAACGAGTTAGCCGCCTTGGCAACACCCACTTCTCCAGCCCGTTTCTGGTTTTCTTGCCAGTCGATTTCGTGCTCATACAAGTAGCTCGCACCGGTTGAGGGTTCTCGCTTTTCAAAATGTCCACTATTCGTGGTGGGGATCAATCTGATTAAGTCCATCAACCAACCTTCCTAAAACCCTGCATTGAATTTTTAAGATCAACACCTCGGCTTTTAGCAAAGAGCCTGTATCAATTTGTCCGTTTGGCGACTGATTTTCATAATGCATTGTTTTTTCTTGAA
>CAIUWU010000022.1 GCA_903902945.1 uncultured Pseudomonadota bacterium | reverse complement strand
GGTTATTTTGTGACCTTCAACTCCGGCTTTGGTGGCCAGATTCGCCATGGTCTGAAACGCATGAATGAATTCGGGCCTGCAATCAGGATACCCTGAATAATCAACAGCATTAACTCCGATGAACACATCCTGAATTTCCAGTACTTCGGCCCAACCTAGTGCGAACGACAGAAAAATAGTGTTGCGGGCGGGTACATAGGTAACCGGAATACCTTCCTGAGGAGAAACCGGTACCTGAATCTTCTGATCAGTCAACGCTGAACCACCGATACTGGAAAGCCCCAGCTGAATAATTTTATGTTCGGCTACCTGATAATGCTGGGCAATGGTTCTGGCTGCCGCCAGTTCGGCGTTATGGCGCTGACCATAATCAAAACTCAAGGCATAACAGCGATAGCCTTGTTGTTTGGCCATTGCCAATACAGTAATGGAGTCCAGACCGCCTGACAGCAGGATAATCGCAGCTTTATTATGTGAATTATTTTCCACGCGCATCGTTCCAGAGATATTTATGGAGTTGAATTTGGAAACGGACCGGCAAACGATCTGCCAGTATTTTTTCTGCCAGTTCAACTGCGGGCAAACTGCTTTCCACTGGCGAAAACAATAGCTGACATTTGCTATCCAGTTGGTAATCCTGGATTAACTGTTTTGACCACTGATAGTCGTGTTGATCGGCAATCACAAATTTAACCTGATCTTGCCCAGTCAGATATTCGATATTGCTGTAGTCATTACGCTGCATTTCACCCGAGCTGGGCGTTTTGAGATCCATGACTTTGACAACCCGGGAATCAACGGCAGCCAAATTTATGGCCCCACTGGTTTCCAAGGAAACGCAGTAACCCTTATCGGCCAGCATAGTCATCAACTCAGGGCATGCCGGCTGAGCCATGGGTTCACCCCCGGTGATGGTGACAAACCGACACCGAAACAGCTCGATTCTGGCAATGATTTGCGACAACGTCTGTTTCTCACCTCCACTAAAAGCGTATGAGGTATCGCAATAAGAACAACGCAGCGGGCAGCCGGTCAGTCTGACAAATACAGTGGGAATTCCCACTGTATTACTCTCGCCCTGCAAGGAATAAAAGATTTCGGTGATACGTAACGATGAATCCATTCAATCCATTAAGGCATTTGCGCCAGTTTTTTAGCGGCCAGATTGGCAGCGGGAGTACCGGGATAATTATTGGTTACCCTCAACAGATATTCACGGCATTTGGGAATATTTTGCAGCTCGAATTCGATGTAACCCAGTTTTAACAAAGCATCTGGCACTTTGGCGCTGGATGGATATTGGGTAATCACTTTAATAAAAGCATTTCGTGATTTTTCAATTTCTCGATTAACTTTGTAGGCTTCCGCTAACCAATACTGGGCATTATCAGAATACTGACCATTAGGAAAATCAGTTAACAAAGCTTCAAACAGTTTGACAGCCATTGCGTTTTGACCGCTACGCAACGCTTCATAGGCTTGCTGATAGCGCTCTTTATCACCACCCTGGGCCACAGGTACGCCAACAGGCACTGCAACCGGATTAGGATTGACTACGGCAGGCGCAACCGCTGATACTGCTGCATTAGCGGCTGGCTGCTCGGCTGTTGTCGGCTGGCTTGCAGCAGGCTGACTCGCAGTAGCGGCTGACTGAATCCGGCTATCCAGATCCATGTACATGTTTTTCTGCTTACGCTGCAAATCGGCAATGGTCTGAGATTGCTCTTCAACCATGCCTCTTAGCTGCTGTACTTCAGCCTGCATTTGTTCGAGTCTGGAGAGAATATCCAATAATTCAGGATTAGGCTGCGGAGCCAGCTGTCTCGCTGAATTACCGGCATCATCCGAGGCATCATTCCCCATCCAGGCCAGCGCTGGAGTCGCTAGACTCCAGCCAACCAAAGACACTACAAGGGCAGTTTTTCTCATTGATAACCTAATTCAACGCGACGGTTTTGTGACCAGGAAGACTCATCATGACCAAATGCGACCGGTTTCTCTTCACCATAACTGACAACTTCCAGCTGACTGGCTGAGACACCTTGCGAACGCAGCATTCTTTCGACTGCTTTGGAACGTTGTTCACCCAAGGCAATGTTGTACTCACTGGAGCCACGCTCGTCCGCATTACCACCGAGAATCACACGTTGACTAGGATGCGACACCAAATAGCGGGCATGCGCAGCAACTACTGATACATATTCTTGTTTGACCTGGCTGCTATCCAGTTCAAAGTAAATAACCTGTTTTGATAATGGATTGTTCGGATCACTGAATTCAGGACCTAAATGTGATGCCGAATTGTAACCATTGCCGGAGCCAAACTGGCTGCCTGACAATGAGCCATCATTGTAACCACTGGTTGAAGCATCTGCGCCTGTTTCGCCCAAACCTTCCTTTTCATCAGAGCTACAGCCTGTTACCAACGCCACAGTGATTGCCAATACCAGATATTTTTTGCCTAATTTCATCAATTCTCTCCAAAAATACAGTTTAAAACCATTAACACCTGCGAAATTCTATCGCATTACCTTAAGGCGCCCAAGCCGGTTCACGCACATCACCGCTTTCGAAAGCCAGTTTCTGCTGAACCGCACCGTCGGTGGAGACCACTGCCAATGTCGATCTGGGACCGCTTTTAGCTGCAAACAGCACCATACTGCCATTAGGCGAAAAACTGGGGGATTCATCCAAACGCCCGCTACTCAATACATTGACTGTTCGAGAAGCCATATCCATCACCGCAATCCGATAATCACCGCCATTGGCAGTAACCATGGCCAAACTTTTACCATCAGACGAGAAACGACCACGGGCATTGTAATCACCTTGGAATGTCAAGCGGCTCGCTTTGCCGCCTGCGCTTGAAATCAGATACAACTGGGGTTTACCACCCTGATCAGAAGTAAAGACAATATTGTTGCCATCCGGTGACCAGGAAGGTTCAGTTTCAATTGACATACCATTGGTCAAACGCGTCAAAGCCCGATTAGCAAGATTCAGTACATACACATCAGGACTACCGTCTTTAGACAAGGTGATCGCTAAACGATTACCATCCGGTGAAAATGCAGGAGCACCATTAATACCCGGATAAGACGAAACATTCTCACGCTGACCAGTGGCCAGGGTTTGCACAAAAATTGCGGAACGTTTGGTATGAAAAGAGACATAAGCAATTTTGGAACCATCCGGTGACCAAGCCGGCGCCATGATAGGCTCTGGCGATTCAGCAATGGTTCTCGGATTAAATCCGTCTGCATCGGCAACCTGCAACATAAACTGCCGGTTTTGAGAACGTGTTACATAGGCAATACGCGTATTGAACGAGCCTTTGCGCCCGGTCAGTTTTTCGTAGATCAAATCACTGATGTGATGCGCTGCACGACGCAGCTCATTGGCACCGGCAGCGAAGCGGTATCCCATCAGTAACTGCCCGTTATTGACATTGAATAACTGGAACTCAATGTTGTATTGATTGCCGTTACCGATTACCTGACCAATTACCATGTAATCCTGGCCTAACACCTGCCAGTCTTTGAAATTGATTTTTTGCGCTTCAGTCGGTTTGGTCAGCATGTCCTCTTCGGCAAGTGTCTTGAAGAAACCGCTACCGCCCAGATCCGAATCAACCACGTCCGATAATTTGACATTACCAATAGAGCCGGCCTGACCAAAAGGCACAATCGCGATAGGTACCGCTGTTTGCGAGCCTTTGGTAATCTCGATTGTTAATCCGGCTGCTTGTACCACCGAAAACAGTGAAGCGAATGCGCTGATGATTAAAATTCTTACAAAAAACATTATTTTCTTTCCGTCAATTAATTATTTATTCGGGCTTAAATACAAAAGTAAAGACTCTGAATTCATCATTAAACAAACTCTTATCCTGAGGCACCGGTAACGGCGATGCTTTATTCACTGCATTTTCCGCAGACCGGTCAAAAATAGCATCACCGCTACTGCTTACAACGGTCGCTTCTATCACATCGCCGCTAGGCAGTAATTTTACCTGGATCGTACATTTCAACCCTTGTGACGCGTTGATTGGACGAGTCCAGGCACCTTCTACCTTACGGGCAATAGCCTGCTTGGCTGCGAGGCTGGCCTGTTTATTGACTTCGGCTTTTGCGGCTGCTTCAGCAGCAGCGGCAGCAGCCGCGGCTTGCCGCTCTTGATCGGCTTTGGCACGAGCCGCTGCTTCCTGCCGTTCTTTTTCGGCTTTTTCAGCAGCTAATTTAGCCTGACGCTCTTTTTCCGCTTTTTCAGCGGCTTGCTTTTCCTGTTCGGCTTTGGCTTTTGCGGCGGCTTCAGCGGCTTGTTTCTCTTGTTCTGCCTTGGCTTTGGCCGCTTTGTCAGCTTTCGCTTTGGCTTCAGCGGCTTGTCTTTCCTGCTCGGCCTTCGCTTTTGCGGCTGTTTCCGCTTTTTCCTGCTCTGCTTTGGCTTTGGCCACCGCTTCAGCCGCCTGCTTTTCTTGTTCCGCTTTGGCTTTAGCCGCTTTCTCGGCTTTCGCTTTGGCATCAGCGGCTTGCTGCTCCTGCTCGGCCTTCGCTTTTGCGGCTGTTTCCGCTTTTTCCTGCTCTGCTTTGGCTTTGGC
>CAIUWU010000021.1 GCA_903902945.1 uncultured Pseudomonadota bacterium | reverse complement strand
TTTAAACGTAACCGCATCAAAGCCAAACTGGAAAAAATTCATAAATCCCAAGGACGTTAGGACATCAAGATGCGTATTGTTTTTGCCGGCACGCCCGATTTTGCCGTACCCTCCCTGCAAGTGCTGATCGACTCAGATCATGAGGTCTGCGCCGTCTACACCCAGCCGGACCGCCCGGCAGGCCGTGGCCGCAAACTGACACCCAGCCCGGTCAAGACTCTGGCGCTGAGTGCCGATATTCCGGTGTATCAACCGGAAAACTTTAAACAGCCGGGAGCGCTGGAAGAACTGGCAGCCCTGAATGCCGACCTGATGGTCGTAGTGGCTTACGGCCTGATTCTGCCACAAGCTGTACTAGATCTGCCGAAACGGGGCTGCATTAATGTCCACGGTTCATTACTGCCGCGCTGGCGTGGTGCGGCACCGATTCATCGTGCGGTGATGGCCGGCGATGACAAAACCGGTATCACCATTATGCAAGTGGTCAAAAAACTGGATGCCGGCGACATGCTCTACAAAATTGAATGCCCGATTACTGCCCACGCCACCTCCAGCGAGCTGCATGATCAGCTGGCAGCGCTGGGCGCTCAGGGACTGATCGAAGTAGTGTCCCGACTGGCAGCCGGCCCGGTCAGCGCCGAACCGCAGGATGAAGCGCTGGTCACTTATGCCCATAAACTGGAAAAAAACGAAGCGGTGCTCGACTGGCAGCAACCCGCTGCTGAACTGGATCGCAAAATCCGCGGCCTTAATGCCTGGCCGGTGGCGCAAACACTCTATCAAGGCGATGTATTGCGTATCTGGCAAGCACAGTTACTGGATCAGCACGCTGCATCGACTCCCGGCACCATCAATAGCCAACAGCATCAGCTCGATGTCAGTACCGGCGATGGCGTCTTGAGACTGCTTGAAGTACAGCTGCCGGGCGGCAAACGCATTAAAGGCCAGGATTTTCTCAATGCTCATGCCTGTGATGGCATCAGGCTGGGCGTATGAATCTACGCCGTAGCGCCGCACAAGTCCTGGTCAGTGTGATCCGTGACGGTCATTCGCTAACTGCCGCACTGGAACAAAACCTGTCTGGGATTGCCAATCCTAAAGATCGCGCCCTGATCCAGGCCATTTGCTATGGCGTGATTCGCCATTATGAGGAACTGGATTTTTTACTGAAACAATTAGTCAGTAAACCGCTGAAAGCCAAAGACGCCGACATTGAGGCTTTATTACTGGCCGGACTGTATCAGTTGCAATACATGCGGGTTAAATCCCATGCCGCCGTTTCGGAAACCGTTGCCGCCAGCCAACACAAGCCTTGGGCAAAGTCGCTGGTAAATGCAGTGCTGCGCCAGTATTTACGCGATGCTGACAATCTGAAACAACGCTGCCAACAGCATTATCAAAGTCACTACAACCATCCGGACTGGCTAGCTGCCCAGCTTCGTGAACAGTGGCCACAACAGGCGGATGCGATACTAACGGCCAACAATCAACCTCCGCCGATGACGCTCAGAGTCAATCTGCAACAGACCAGTCGGGAGCATTACACCGATTTATTGCTGGCTCAGGGCCTCGCCTGTCAGGATACCGAGTTCAGTGCCACTGGCATCACCTTGCAACAGCCGGTGTCAGTTGATGAGCTGCCCGGTTTCAAAGACGGCCTGGTATCGGTACAGGATCAGGCGGCGCAACTGGCAGCAAGCTTGCTGGAACCCCAAGTCGGTGATCGGATACTGGATTTATGTGCCGCCCCCGGCGGCAAAACCGCCGCCATTCTTGAATTGCAACCAGCGCTGGCCGGCTTGCTGGCAGTGGATATCGACGCCGGACGCCTGCAACGGGTACAGGATACGCTGACCCGGCTGCAATTAAGCGCCGACACCCGGGTTGCCGATGCCACCCAGGCGACTGTATGGGGTCAGGAGCTGCGGTTTAACCGTATTCTGCTCGACGCCCCCTGCTCCGGTCTGGGCGTGATTCGCCGCCACCCGGATATCAAACTGCTCAGGCGATCCAGTGATATCAGCGCTTTGCAGAGCTTGCAAAGCCAGATTCTCGATGCAGCCTGGCACTTGCTTGAAACAGGAGGCATGTTGCTTTATGCCACCTGTTCGGTGCTAAAACAGGAAAATGAACAGCAAATCGCCGCTTTTCTGCAGCGCCACAATGACGCACAGGAAATTACCATTGACGCCAGCTGGGGCATGCAACGTCCGCATGGCCGGCAAATCATCAGCGGGCAAGACCAGATGGATGGCTTTTATTATGCCAAGTTGCGCAAAACTGGCTAAGGTTCTGCTGTGGATGTTGCTGATAAGCTGGTGCTGCCCGGTGCTGGCCAATCAGTTCGGCGTTAAGGTCCGCCATGTCAAGCTGGTCGATAATGACCAGGGCTACAGAGTCGATGCTGAAATTGACTATCAGCTCAGCCCCTTGGCCAGAGAAGCATTGGAAAAAGGTGTACCGCTAAGCTGGAATGTCAGAGTGGAAATCCGCCGTCCGGGTTTGTTGTGGACCCCGGTGATTTATAAACAAAAGCTGCGCTACACCCTGCAATATCACGCCTTGCTAAAACAATATGAAGTCAAAGCCCCCGACAACCATCTGGAAATGTTCCTGACTTTGAACGCCGCCCTCAACTTCATGTCGATCCCCAAACAAAACGAGCTGATTGACAAGCAATTAATAGCGCCGGAACAACGTTATCAACTGGCAATTCGCAGTCAGTTTCACCGTGAATCATTACCGGCACCGCTGCGGCCGTTTGCTTATCTGAATCAGCAGTGGTTTTTATCCAGCCCCTGGTTTATATGGCCCATTCAAAAATAAGAATTCCTTTCAGAGTCTCAATTCTGCTGCTGTTCGGCTTCGTGCTGCTGTCTTTGCAGCTGATGAGCAGCGCCACCCAGGAATCATCGGAGCTAGGTGAAATCTATTCCTGGTTACTGGTGATCAACACCATAGGCTCGGTGATTCTGCTGGGACTGGTGATTATCAATGCCTACTCGCTGGTGCGGGAGCTGCGTAAAAAAGAAGCCGGCTCGCGACTGACCACCCGGATGATTTCCTTATTTGTACTGCTGGCGCTGGCGCCGGCAGCCATCGTGTTTTATTTCTCGGTGCAATTCCTGCATCAGGGAATTGACAGCTGGTTTAACGTGGAAATCGACCGGGCAATGGACGATGCCCTGGAGCTGAGTCAATCATCGCTGGCACAACGCATGAACTGGCATATCAAGCAGACCCGGCAAATGTCGGCCAAATTGCAGAATCTCCCCGAAGCCTCGATTCCACTGGAACTCGGTAATTTATCAACCGAGTCAGAAGCTATCGAAATTGCCGTGTTTTCCAGCCAGGGCCACATTCTGGCCTCCAGCAGCAGTAATCCCAGCGATATTCTGCCGCATTTGCCCGATGAACAAATCTGGCTGCAACTACGGCAGAACAAGGCATATTTTGCTTACGAAGCAGTCGAGAACGATGAAATGGTGGCCCGAATCATTGAACCGATTCCAGACACCCAAAACCTGTTTTTACAGGTGCTGTATCCGCTGCCGATGCGAATTTCCGATCTGTCGGATTCGATTGAATTTGCTTTTATTCGTTTTCAGGAAATGACCTTCCTGCGTGATTCACTGAAAACCAGTTTTTCGCTGATTCTGCTGCTGGTGTTGTTACTCAGTCTGCTAGCGGCGATCTGGGTGGCGTTTGTCAGCATTCGCAACATTGTCGCGCCGGTCAAAGATCTGGTGAAAGGTACTCAGGCGGTTGCCGAAGGTGATTATCAACAACAGCTACCCGTGACCAATCAGGACGATCTGGGATTTCTGGTGGAATCGTTCAACCAAATGACCCGGCGTATTGCCCGCTCCCGTGACGAAACCCGGATTGCCGGTCTGGAAGTTGAAAACCAGCGGGCTTATCTGGAAACCATTTTGGCCAATTTGACTGCCGGCGTAATCAGCTTTGACGCTAACTTTTATATCCGCACCGCCAATCAGGCCGCTTACAGGATTTTGCATATCCCGGTCAGTCATTTCGTAGGCCAGACCTTATTGAATCTGGCGGTTAAACATCATGAACTGGCGGAAATTCTGGTGGCAATCCAGCGCCTGCTGGAACAGGCTGACGACATCTGGGAACAGCGGATTGTCTTTCTGGGGCCTAATGGCCGTCAGGAATTACTCTGCCGTGGGACACCGTTATTTTCGCAAATGGGCGAACGCATCGGCGCCATCGTGGTGTTTGACGATGTCACTGATCTGATTCAGGCGCAGAAAAACGCTGCCTGGGGTGAAGTGGCCCGCCGGCTAGCCCATGAGATCAAAAACCCGCTGACGCCGATTCAACTGTCAGCAGAACGCTTGCAGCACAAACTGGCCAAAGAGTTGCCGGAGGCTTCGGCTGAATTCTTGCATCGGGGCACCAAAACCATCGTCCAGCAAGTCGAGGCGATGAAACGCATGGTTGATGACTTTTCTGAATATGCGCGGCCTTCCAAAAAACAAGTCGAACGGATTAATTTGCAAGATCTGATTCAGGAAGTACTGGCGCTTTATATGCATTCGAATGTGCTGTTTCATTGCCAGTTTTCAGAAGGTAATACTGTCGTTGAGGTCGATCCGGTCAGTATTCGACAGGTCTTGCACAATTTGATCAAAAACGCCCTGGAAGCGACTAGCGCCGGCAAATGCCAGATTGAAATCAAGACCAGTCATGTCAATCGCAACAATACCGAGTATGTCGAACTGGGCATTTATGATAATGGCAGCGGCTTGCATGCTGATCAGATCGAAACCATTTTCGAGCCTTATGTCACCAGCAAAAGTAAAGGCACCGGCCTGGGCCTGGCGATTGTCAAAAAAATTATCGAAGAACACGGTGGCGTGATCTGGGTTGATACATCTTATAATGCCGGCGCCGGCTTCGTGATCCAACTCCCGGCTTTGAACTAGGAAATCGTTAATGAATAAACAAGCCCCCTATATTCTGGTTGTCGATGACGAACAGGACATTCGTCAGTTAGTTTCAGAAATTCTTGAAGATGAAGGCTACGAAGTCGCAATGGCCGAAAACGCTAGCGAGGCTCGAAAAATCAAACAGCAGCGCCAGCCCAACCTGATCCTGCTCGACATCTGGATGCCCGACTGCGATGGCATTACCCTGCTGCGGGAATGGGTCGCGGAAGACACCCCGCTATGTCCGGTGATCATGATGTCGGGACATGCCTCGGTAGAGTCTGCGGTAGAGGCTACCCGCCTCGGCGCTTACGATTTCCTGGAAAAACCCTTGTCGCTGGCCAAATTATTGCTGATTGTCGAACGCGCACTGGAAACCAGCTCTTTGCAGCGTGAAAACGCCGGACTGAAACAGCAGCTGATGATCGGTGTCGATCCGATCGGCAAAAGCGCTGTTATCGAGCGCACCAAAGATAAAATCAAACGCCTGGCTCAGCACGATGCCAGGGTGCTATTTGTCGGCGAAGCCGGCGTCGGCAAAGAAATGTTTGCCCGTTATTTGCATAACAACAGCCCGCGCCGCGATGGCCCGTTTATTGATGTCTCTGTCGGCAGCATTTCACCCGAGAATGCCGCCGTTGAATTTTTTGGCCGCGAAGAAAATGGCCGGATTTATCGCGGCTTACTGGAACAGGCTGATCGCGGCACTTTGTTTTTGGGTGAAATCGGCGGCATGGACCCGGAAACCCAGGCCCGTTTGCTGAGCGCCTTGGATTCCAGCTCATTCCTGCGCGTCGGCGGCAGTCAGTCGGTGCGGGTCGATGTCAGGGTGGTTGCATCCACCCGTATGTCGCTGGATGAAGAAGTCAACAGCGGCCGCTTCCGGCAGGATTTGTACTATTTGTTGAATGTAGTAAAACTGGAAATCGAACCCTTGCGCGAGCACAGCGAAGACGTTCCCAGCCTGCTGAATTTTTATGTGGATCATTTCATCGTTCAGGAAAAACTGCCGTTCCGACGCTTCTCGATGGCCGCACAAAATTATTTGCGGCATTATTCCTGGCCCGGCAATGTGCGGGAGCTGCGCAATCTGGTGCAACGTCTGATGATCCTCGGCGCCGGTGATGATATTGAACTGGATGAAGTCAAAACCGCATTGGGCTCGATTGCCGAACAACCCAAACTGGGCAGCAATGTCCCTGAGTTTTTTAATCTGCCGCTTAAAGAAGCGCGCGACCATTTCGAGAAATCTTATCTGGAATATCACTTTGAAAAGAATGGCGGCAGCGTGGCAAAACTGGCTTCCGCCATCGGCATGGAACGTACGCATTTGTATCGAAAACTGCATTCGCTCAAAATCAAACTCTAAATAAACTTGAAGTTATTGATTGCTTTGAGTAGAATTCGCCCTCTTTATAAATAGCCTTAACAAAATCAAGAAGCAAAGATGAAAACATTTAGTGCAAAGCCCGCAGAAGTTAAGCGCGATTGGTACGTGATTGATGCAGAAGGAAAGACACTTGGTCGCCTTGCTACTGA
>CAIUWU010000020.1 GCA_903902945.1 uncultured Pseudomonadota bacterium | reverse complement strand
TTATGAAGACGGCGGCATCGAAACCGTGAAAGAACTTGATAAAAAAGTCTTGAGTAAAGGCGCCTGGGCAACGGTAATTTATCGTTATCAGGACTGGGAACCCGCTAAAGAACAATACAGCGGTGATCGATTCACCATTCGCCGCTATCAGAAGCGCAACGGGGAGTACCAGCAAAAATCCAAATTCAATATTTCCAGCGAAAAACAGGCTCAGGAAATCGTTGAAGCCTTACAGGACTGGCTGGCAAAATAATCAGACTAGGGCAGGGGCGTGATTGCTCAGTCACCTGCCCATTCATAAATTTCGGTCAGTAAGGGGTCGCACTGACAGCAAATGGTACCACATGCTTCACCGCCAGACCTGTGCCGACGCACTTTGCCTTTGCTGACCCACTTATTCAACATGCCGCGCAAGGCATCAGCATCGACCTGAAAATGCAGCGCCAAGTTCTTCAGACTGACCCGTTGTTGCTGCCGAATGTAATCACGAAGTTCTGACAGAATCATGGTGCTAGTCGTTTATTGTCGCTACCTGCAAAACGCAAGCCATAAACCACCGCCGCAAACAACAAGCCCAGACCGGACAACCAGCCGGTCGATGACAGCGGATGCTGGTTATAAGTCATCGCCTGATAAAACATGGTGGCCGTCAGATAAGCAATCCCGGTAGTCCAGCACACCACAAAAATCGCCCAGCCACGGGTGGTTTCTTTATAAATCGCTGCTGTCGCCGCCACACAGGGCGTATACAGCAAAATAAACAGTAAATAGGCAAAAGCACCTATCTGACCATCAAACTGCGCCTGCATCACAGCAAAGGTATCCAGTTTCACCGACTGTTGTTCAGCCGCTACTGACTGATCAGCCAGATCGCCGACACTCAGACCTAAAGGATCGAGCAGTTTATCAGCCAGTGCTTTTAAATTATCAGGCACGGTCTGACAGGCTTCCCGCAACGATTGCTGCAAATCAAACGGCGGTTTTGGTTCGGATAGCCCAGCACTGGCCATCTGACTATATAAAGCATCCAGGGTCCCAACGACGGCTTCCTTGGCCAGTACTCCGGTAAAAATACCCACGGTAGCAGGCCAGTTATCATGGCGAATACCCATAGGCTGAAATAACGGTGTCAATGTCCGACCAATTTCACTCAGAACCGACTGATCGCTGTTTTCACGCCCAAAACTGCCATCGCTACCCAATGAATTGAGCAGATTCAGTACCAGCACCATAGGCACGATCAGCTTGCCAGCATTGACAATAAAGCCTTTCAGACGCTCCCAGGTTTTACTGTAAATACCTTGTAGAGTAGGGAGGTGATAAGAGGGCAGTTCCATCAGAAACGGTGAAGGTTCGCCACGCAGCAAGGTATGACGCATGATCAGGCCGGTCATGACCGCAATGGCGATACCAAACAGATACAGACCAAACACCAGATTCTGACCGCCTACCGGAAAAAACGCTGCCGCGAACAAAGCATACACTGGCAGACGAGCGCCACAAGACATAAAGGGATTCATCAAATTGGTCAGAATCCGGTCGCGAGCGTTATCCAGAGTCCGGGTAGCGATGATCGCCGGCACATTGCAGCCGAAACCGACGATCATTGGTACAAACGATTTGCCAGGCAAACCGATCACCGCCATCAAACGATCAATCACAAAAGCCGCTCGCGACATATAGCCAGAGTCTTCCAGCATCGACAAAAATATAAACAAAAAGCCGACAATCGGAATAAAGGTCGCAACCACCTGAATACCGCCGCCAAGCCCCTGACTGATCAGGACCACCAGCCAACCCGGCCACTGCCAGTGACTTAGTAACTGCTCAACCCCATCGACCAATAAAGCGCCAACGGCTTTATCAAAGAAATCAACAAAAGCACTGCCAACATTGATGGTAAACATAAACATGCAATACATCACCAGCAAGAATACCGGTATACCCAAAAAGCGGTTGAGGACAATGCTATCGATTTTGTCGGTGGTACTGCGGGAGACTTCATTAAGCTTGCAGACCGTTGCCTGCACTAACTGATTAACCAAACCATAACGGGCATCGGCAGCCAGAATGTCAATTTCGTCTTGGGTTTCGGTTTCAATGCTGATACGTAATGGTTCGACAAACTGTCTGGCCTGATCCGGACATAACTGCCGGGCCAGCGTGTCGTTTTCCAGCAAACGCAGCGCCAGCCAGCGGCTATCGTAATCGAGCGACTGCAAGTAAGGCTTTAGCTGACTGACAGCCGTTTCAATTGCCGGCACATATTCAACTACCAGAGTCGGAACAGGGGAGGCGTGACAGGCCTGATTGATGGTATCGCGCAGGGTTTTGATGCCTGAACCGGTTGCAGCTGAAACCCCCACCACCGGACAACCTAGTTTTGCAGCCAGTAGTTGCAGATCGATTTTGATACCGCGCTTTTTAACGGCATCCATCATATTCAGCACTACCATCATCGGCACCTGCATTTCAATCAACTGCGAAGTCAGGTACAGATTACGTTCGATATTGGCGGCATCGATGATGTTAATGATGAGGTCAGCCTGACGGGAAGCGACATAATCACGGGCAATTTTTTCATCGAGCGAAACACTGTCATCATCGGATTCCAGCGAATAGGTACCGGGCAGATCCACCAGATGAATGCTCAGATTGTCATGGCGATAATGACCGCTTTTTTTCTCGACCGTAACCCCAGGCCAGTTACCAACTTGCTGCTTGGAGCCGGTCAGAACATTAAAGAGGGTGGTTTTGCCACAATTGGGATTACCGACAACCCCGACAGTAAAATCGATAGTCATATTTTCTCGATTAACAACACGGAAGCTTCCGCTTTGCGCAGTGAAAGGGCAAAGCCGCGAACCTTGATTTCAACCGGATCACCCATAGGCGCGAAGCGGGTCACTGTAAAAGGCGTACCCGGAGTCAAGCCCATTGCCAGCAGTTTTTTACGATAAACGCCGCCTGATTGGTCAAAGCCAATGATGCGTCCGGAATCCCCGACAGACAGATTTTTTAAAGAAGTCGGCATACTTTGATTGGCAACATTAATCAATAATTAATAATGGTTCTCATTAAGCCGCAATATAGCACATCGCTGCTATTGTGACAGTATCAGTTAAGGGCTTTATTCTATGGTTTCAATCAAATGACAACGCTGTTTCACCAACTCGGACGCCTTGTCTGTACCTATGCCTTTGGCGATCATTCCCACCACACGATCATCAGTGTCATAACCGATATGCGCATCCATAGGATTAGCCAGTTTTCCCAGACCAAAGGCATCATAAACTTTGGCAACATTGATATGGACATTGGTAACATCGATACAGAGTCGCGAATCGAGATATTTATTTACATAATCGTGAGGAATCGCGTAACTAAGCAAGTCATTGGGGTCACTAAAGGCAATGATCGGCGTTTTAGCCACCATCCGCTCGGCGTATCTTTCGCCGGTTTCCGTGCAGTAAGCGGAACGCTGATTGGTCACTTCCGGCATGATTCTGCCCAGCTGCAACATGGGCAGCTGATTTGACATCATGTAAATCGGAACTTCCTTGTTTTTCATGACATTAGCAACCGCCGTGTAATAGGATGCCGTATCGCCATTGGTCAGAATCGAAGCAATCCGTTGCAAGCCATCAATCGTAATCCGACTGCCCAAACTGTGCGAAACGAAAGCGTAGCTGTCGGTATACAAAGGCGTGACATTTTTAGACGAACAGACGCGATGCGTATCATCCGGCAAAGAATTCCAGTCGCCGCTGATCATCCAGCAAAACGACTGCGCAAAGGCCACCAGAATATCTTCGCGTTTTTCGCCCAGATAAATAATCGGATCGGGCCCGGTGTCATTGGAGAATTTTTTCAATAAATCGTTCACTTCGGCACGCCGGAATGATTGTTCGCCGGAATTATCAAATGACAAAATTTCTTTATCTTTGGCGGTGATTTCCGACCAGGTCAATTCGTAAAACATCAGCTCCTGGTCTTTACTGGCATTCAGGTAGCGATTGATGCGCAAATTGCCCAGTTTTTTATCGGGATGCTTGGGATCAGCCAGGCTAATGTTTTTAGGGCTTTTGGCCATGACCGACAAATCCAGCTCTTTAGCCAGTTTTTCCAGAAACTGGGTGGAATAACCCGGCAAATGATTACCGACACCATGCACCATCAATACTTTCATTTTACGTTCAGGATGTTCGAGCTGTTTTTTCAGTCCGCTGAATCTTTCACCCCAGACCTCACAAATCCGCGTATCCTCAACATCCTGTTTTTCCATGATTGCTTCGGTAATACCTTTACTAATACCAGAACATCCTGAAGCCATCGACAACACAATCATTAGCAATGAATAAAGTAGTTTGTTTTGCATAGCGATAAAAGTGATGAATAATGCGGCACAGTTTACACGCTGGCACAGCTTTTAGTACCCTTTTATAACTTCGCATAATGTATATTATGTTAAATAACCTAATAAGCTGGAACCACTTCCTGTAACCAGCCCTCACTGTTTATCATTTTTTGAAGTAAATAAACTGTCGCAACGGCGAGCCTGCCGACCAGACAAAGGCTTCCGTGTAGTAATGCATCAACGCCAGATAACCGAACAGTCCTAAGGTGACCGCTTTATACACATCCTTGGCGAACAAGGTCTGCGTGATCAGATTAATTGCCTGATCACCATAAGCCTGCAACAGATAAGTCAGCAACAGCGACAACAGCGGCAATACCACCACAATCGGTACGCCGATCGCTTTGGCATTACGATATAAAATATGCCGATCAGCCGTCTGTCCATGACGGTTGTAATCATGCGTCACATAAAAGCTATAGGCTGTAATGTCATGCACCAGTCTCGGCATCAGAATCGCCAGAAAATAATATTGCTGCCCGTACAAATAACAACTGATAACAACCAGCAAGGTATTGGCCCATAAAAAATAACGGCCTTGCCGGTTATCGATATACCGCTGGCAAAAAGCGCTGCTGATCGTTAATACCGCACTCAATACTACGGCCAGTATCCAGACCAGTTGAGCCTGTTCGGGCGTTAACGAATTTTTCAGAAAAATACCCAGATAAACAAATATTCCGGCGCTGACACTGAGTGCCACCTGTAGATTAAAAGCGATTGGCGGCAGTTTGCATACCGCTTTAGCAATACCATGCTGCTGCTTTAAAACGTGATAAACCGTCCAGCAAGCCGTCAGGATATAAAGCGCCCGGTACGGAATAAACACACTGCCCACCCCGAAAAACAGCGCGATAAAAGCCGTCATCAGCAACAGTTTAGTTTTAAAAACAGACAGATAGTCTTTATGACTGACAATCAGCAGATTACTGGCAATGATATGCGGTGTTCCGAACAGCAACTGAAACAGCAAAAAATGCCCCGGACTACTGGGCAAACTATCCCGCAACGCATAATCAAACCCATAACGATCCAGTAACTGCATCAGCAGACACAACGGTATCACCGCATATAAACTCAATAAAAAACCAAATGAGACTTTTAGGGGGTTGACGGGCTGCGGTGCGGCAGAAACATGGGCGACTGTGGACACAAAACACCTGAATCGAATTGTTGTTATTATGGGAAGGTTCGTATTATCAACATTTTGCCTTTGGACTCAAACTTTGGAATTTGTAATGACTAACTTTCAGCTTCACCCGCGCTTGGCACAAGACTGTTACCCTGTAGCTAGCCTGCCCCTGTGTGACTTGTTGATGATGAATGACAGCCAGTATCCATGGTTTATTCTGGTACCCAGACGCGCTGAGCTTAGTGAAATTTATCAGCTTGATCAGGCTGATCGCCAGCAATTACTGTCTGAATCCTGCAGCCTGGCCGAACAATTACAAGCGCTCTATCAGCCTGATAAGCTCAATATCGCTGCCATCGGTAATCTGGTTCCGCAATTGCATCTGCATCATGTCTGCCGATTTACATCCGATGTAGCTTGGCCTGCGCCAATCTGGGGGAAATTCCCGCCCTCCCCTTATCGGCATGATCAGGCACAATTACAGATTGCCGCCCTGCAACAGGCTCTCAAATCTTGCTTTACCGCAAAATAATGTCATAAAACCGATATATGATAGGCAACAATTCCAGCCAAAGGTTCGTTATGCAAACACCGCCAGTCAGCGTCATCATCGATGGTAATCAAGCCGCCGCACATATTGCTCATAAACTCAACGAAGTTATCGCCATTTATCCCATAACACCGTCATCCGCAATGGGCGAATGGGCCGATGAATGGTCATCCAGGCATCAATCTAATCTCTGGGGCACAGTTCCCAAAGTCATTGAAATGCAAAGCGAAGGTGGTGCCGCCGGCACTATCCACGGTGCTCTGCAAGCCGGTGCATTGGCAACCACCTTTACCGCATCGCAAGGCCTGCTGCTGATGCTGCCGAATATGTACAAAATTGCCGGTGAACTAACCGCAACCGTGTTTCATATTGCCGCACGTTCCCTGGCCTGTCAGGGTCTGTCGATTTTTGGCGATCATAGTGATGTCATGTCGGCACGGATGACCGGCTTTGCGATGCTCTGCTCCAATTCGCCGCAAGAAGTTCATGATTTTGCCTTGCTCGCTCATGCGGTGAGCTTGGAAAGCCGGCTACCTTTCATGCATTTTTTTGATGGTTTCAGAACTTCCCATGAAGTCGCCAAACTCCTGCAACTGCCTGATGAGGTGTTGCGGGCAATGATCAAACCGGAGTGGCTTAATGCTCACCGTAGCCGCGCCTTGACACCCGACCAACCGCAAATGCGCGGTACCGCACAAAACCCTGATGTTTATTTTCAGGGCCGCGAAGCCGTCAATCCTTACTATCTGGCCTTGCCGGCATTGATGCAGCAGGCAATGGATAAATTTGCCTCACTGACCGGCCGTCAGTACCGGATTTATGAATATTCGGGGGCCGCCGATGCCGAACGAGTGCTGGTTGTGATGGGCTCTGCCGCTGAAACGGTTACTGAAACGCTGGAATATCTGAATCGTCAGGGACAAAAACTGGGGTTGTTAAAAGTGCGACTCTACCGACCTTTCGATGCCGGCGCACTGGTAGCTGCCCTGCCCGCCAGCTGCCGGAAAATCGCGGTACTGGATCGAACCAAAGAACCGGGTTCCGATGGCGAACCGTTGTACAAAGATGTTCTGACAGCTGTCGTGCAGGCGTTTGCCGCCGGCCAGCATTTCGCGCAGCTACCGGCCGTGGTCGGTGGTCGTTATGGTTTGTCATCCAAAGAATTCACCCCGGGCATGGTCAAAGCGGTATTCGATAATCTGGCGCAGGCTCAGCCTAAAAACGGTTTTACCATCGGTATTGATGATGATGTCTGTCATACCAGTCTGACATGGGATACAAAATTTCGTACCGACGCCCATGACCATACTTTTCAGGCCCTGTTCTACGGTCTGGGTAGCGATGGTACCGTCAGTGCCAATAAAAACAGCATCAAAATCATTGGCGAAGCCACCGACAGTTATGCCCAGGGTTATTTTGTCTATGATTCCAAAAAGTCCGGCGCCATCACGGTATCGCATCTGCGCTTTGGCTCTGAACCGATCCGCTCTACTTATCTGATTGGCGAGCATGATGCCAATTTTATCGCCTGTCACCAGCCGCAGTTTCTCGGGCGTTATGACATGCTCAGTAATGCCGCTGACAACGCCGTTTTCCTACTGAACTCCCCTGTTCCGACTACCGAAGTCTGGAACAGCCTGCCGCTGGATACCCAGCAACAGATGCTGGCGAAAAATATCCGTTTTTATGTAATCGATGCTTACGATGTGGCCGCTAAAACCGGCATGGGCAAACGGATTAACACCATTATGCAAACCTGCTTTTTTGCCATTTCCGGGGTATTGCCCCAGGAACAGGCGATTAACGCCATCAAACATGCGGTTGAGAAAACTTACAGTAAAAAAGGTCAGCGCATCGTTGAACTGAATTTCAAGGCTATCGATGAAACCCTGGCCAGTCTCAAAGCCGTTAGCCTGCCCGGCCAAACCAGCAGTGACCAGCGTATACAAGTCCGTGTCGACCAGTCAGCACCGGATTTTGTCAGAAACATCACCGCCCGCCTGATTGCCGGACACGGTGATCAGCTCCCCGTCAGTGCCATGCCAGTGGACGGCACTTTCCCGACCGGCACCGCCGCCTATGAAAAACGCAATCTGGCGTTACAGATTCCGGTCTGGGAAACCGATTTATGTACTCAATGCGGTAAATGCGCGATGGTTTGCCCTCATGCTGCGATCCGCAGCAAGATTTATCCGACCAGTCAGATCAGCAATCCGCCGGCTACTTTTAAACACACACCGGTGCTGGGCAAAGATTTTCCGCAAGACCTGTCGATCAGCTATCAGGTAGCGCCGGAAGATTGCACCGGTTGCAGCTTATGTGTGGATATTTGCCCAATTCGTGACAAATCCAACGCCAGTCGTAAAGCCTTGAATATGAGCCATCAGGCGCCGCTGCGTCGCCATGAAGCTGAAAACTGGCAATATTTCCTTGCGTTGCCCGAATACGATCGGACTAAACTGAAAACCAATACCATCAAGGGCGCGATGGTCTTGCAACCTTTATTCGAGTTTTCGGGAGCCTGCGTCGGTTGCGGTGAAACGCCTTATATCAAGCTAGCATCGCAATTATTCGGTGACCGTATGATCGTCGCCAATGCCACCGGCTGTTCCTCAATCTATGGCGGCAATTTGCCAACGACGCCGTGGAGCAAAAATTCACAAGGTCGCGGCCCAGCCTGGAGTAATTCCCTGTTTGAAGACAACGCCGAATTTGGTCTGGGGATGCGGGTTGCGATTGATAAACAAACCCAGCATGCCTCTGAATTGCTCGAATCGCTGACTCCGCAATTAGGAGAAGACTTGGTAACCGCTATTCTGAGCGCGGATCAGTCCGATGAAGCGGGAATTTATGACCAACGTCAGCGTATAACAAGCCTGAAACAACGACTGGCCGATTGCCGGGGTGATGCTGCGGATCAGTTAATGCCACTGGCAGATTATCTGTGTAAGAAAAGCGTCTGGATCATTGGCGGTGATGGCTGGGCTTATGACATTGGCTATGGCGGACTCGATCATGTGCTGGCCAGTGGGCAGAATGTCAATATTCTGGTGCTGGACACCGAAGTGTATTCCAACACCGGCGGACAAAACTCCAAAGCAACACCACTAGGGGCGGTTGCAAAATTTGCAGCGGCAGGCAAACCCAACGCCAAAAAAGACCTGGCTTTGCTGGCGATGGATTATGGCAATGTCTATGTCGCTCATGTGGCGTATGCCGGCAAGGACACTCAGACCTTAAATGCCTTCCTCGAAGCTGAAGCGCATGACGGACCATCGATTATCATCGCTTATTCACCGTGTATTGCTCATGGAGTTGACTTGTCAAACAACCATCGCCAGCAAAATCTGGCGGTTAAAAGCGGTCACTGGCCGTTATTCCGTTTCGATCCGGGCAAAATCGCACAAGGGAAAAACCCTATGCATCTGGATTCTGCAGAACCCAGCATTCCCTACCGCGATTTTGTAATGACCGAAACCCGTTTCAATATGCTCTGGCAATCCAACCCTGAAGCAGCGGAAGGATTCTTGCAACAGGCACAACGCGATGTGAACAACCGCTACCGGTTTTATAAACAGTTATCAGAACTGGACTGGAATCAGGGCAATAGCGCCGCTGCCATTAAAACCCAGTTAACTATTGCCACAGACACCCAGGAGCATACACATGGTTGATTTAAGCACGGAATACCTAGGGCTTAAACTGGCAAATCCGCTGGTTCCTTCAGCCTCTCCGCTCAGCAAAGATGCCGGAAATGCTAAAAAACTCGAAGATGCCGGCGCTGCCGCGATTGTGATGTATTCACTGTTTGAAGAAAAAATTGCTATCGAACAACAGCAAATGCTGCGTTTTTTCTATCAGCAATCACTAGGTCATGGTGAAGCCGACAGCTTTCACCCTGTACCGGACACTATCAAAAACTATCTGGAGAGCTATCTTGAACAACTGCAGCTATTAAAAAGTTCGCTGCAAATTCCGGTGATTGCCAGCCTCAACGGCAATAGCTTGGGCGGCTGGGTTGATTACGCCAAAGACCTGGAACAGGCCGGCGCTGATGCCTTGGAGCTGAATATTTATCATCTGCCTGCAGACAGCGAACAAAACAGCAGCCATGTTGAAAATCACTATCTACAAATAGTCAGTGCTGTAAAAAACCATATCAACATCCCACTGACCATCAAATTATCACCGCAATTCAGTTCACCTTTGCATTTTGCCAAACGCTTGGAGGACGTGGGGGCTAATGGCATCAGCCTATTCAATCGTTTCTATCAGGCCGATATCGATCTGGAAACCTTAAACATTGTGCCGAAACTGGAATTGTCGAGCAGTGCCGAGTCCTTATTACGCATCCGCTGGATCGCCTTGCTGTTTGGTCACACGCAAATGTCCTTGGCGGTTACCGGTGGTTTTCATCAGATGCCGGAGACACTAAAAGCGCTGCTGGCCGGAGCCGATGTCGTACACCTGTGCAGTGCTTTACTTAAAGCGGGTTCCGGCCGGCTGACGACTATTCTGACAGATCTGGAAAACTGGCTCGAAGAGCATGACTATCAGTCCGTTCAACAGTTGAAAGGCAGCGTCAGCTATCAGAATGCGATTAACCCCAGCGCCTATGAACGAGCGAATTACATTGAAGTACTGGATAGTTACAGCCCCGGCGCTGGGGTGTGGTGGTAAAACTGGCAGCTCAGTTGTTGATCAACCGCCCCTGCTCAGTAAAGACATAACCGTTGGTATGGCTGTTTTTAATCGGTAATTGTCTGTTAAACGCTTCTTTGACTTTTTTACGAAAACGATAGATCAACATGTGTACATCGCGCCGTTTGGTATCGTGCATTTCGGGGAACAATTGTTTAATCAGATAATCACGAGAAACGGGTTGTCCGCCGGCATCCATCAGCAATTTTAATAAGCTGAACTCGCAAAACGTGATTTGCAGCCTCTGACCTGCGGGCGATATCAAATGCCACTTCCGGCTATCCAGTTGCCAGACGTCAGTCTTGCTGATCAGCGGAGGATGGCTGACGTTGCTGGCAGTCATATCGATCTTAAGCGACATACTGCGAACCATGGCGTTGATATTGCTTAGAATTTTTTCAGCTGACCAGGGTTTTCTGATATGCCGGTTGGCACCACAGGCCAACGCATCCATCTCCAGTTCAGGACTGTCATCAGGCCCCATAGTAATCACTGGCATCGATTTGAGGTGATATAGGTAACCGACCACATCCAGATATTGCAGGTCAGTCAGGCCAATTACCAGAATATCGGCCATTTCACGTAACAACTGTTTGTAAAGCGCTTCGGGATTTAAAACTGCCAACACATAGTATCCGGCGTCAGATAACACTGTACTGGCCTGCTGGAGAAAATCCTCATCATCCAGTACCAAAGCGATAACAATCTGCCGGGATTCAATGAGTTTTGAATATTCCATGATCTGATACACCTGAAAAAAACGGATATCAGATGATAGATAACAACATTAACTATGAAATCCCATAATCATGGGATTTTTTGAGAATAATTGTGAAAGTATCAAATATGATGCACTAATGGTGATTTTATCTAAACCTGCGGACGCCGCCAGCCACCTCTGGCGACGACGATCCACTGATCTCTGAGCCACTAAAAGCTATAGATATACGACAAGGCAACCACATTAACCGTGTAATCCTGAGGCTGCAGATTGTTGGGAATCACCCGAGCCGGAGTTAAACCAAACTGTTGCGTGCTGTAAAAATAATCGTTGCTGTTCAACTTCTGATAAATATAAGCCATTGATAATTTACCATTTTTATGCAGTTTATAATTACCTGTCAGTTTAAAACTCATGATTTCATTTTTGATATCCGGCAAGGAACCACAAGTTAATTTATTCGCTGCGGCACAAGTAGCATCGTAGGGTACCTGGGTGGAATAGCCCGATGTATCAATTGCATAGGATAAATCAGTCAGAATTTCCAGCTTACCGTTCAGCAGACCGGCCTGACGGGTCAGCACACCAAAGGCATTGCTGTTATCTTCCAATTGATTGGTCCAAATATTGGTAGGTGCAACGATTTGCGAAGCACCATTACCACTATTGGCGCTACGCAGATTACGGTAACCGTTCTGCCAACTCCAGTAACCGGAAATGCTGGTATTTTCCTGCAAGGTATAGGTAGCATCCAGATTCAGCCCGGCCGACTGACCATTCTGCACACCCAACGTGGCATCGTAATCATCGTAGGTATAACGGCCATTCAAACCTAAATCGAGTTTTTCGGTAGCTTGCCAGACGACTCCGGCCTTACCCTGATTCTGAATGCGGTTGGCATAAGGATAGGCAATATAACCCAGGTAATCCCCACCATTCAGCCCTGAACCCGAGATCGCAGCCGAGGAATAAGTACCGGCATTGGATACATAATTATGATCAAAATTGGCACTACGGTTGGCATAGCTGTAACCAGCAGTGAAATTAACACTGGACAGCGCCTTTAAGCGGTAATTCAGATTCATTTTATTTTCATTGCTGTCCGGGCTGACTACACACTGCGCCCCGCCATAGACATTGTTACACCAGCGCTGAATATCTTCATTTTCATAAGCCAGCCGGATGTTCTGATTTTTACTCAGATTATAGGCTGCGGCTAATTCATACTGCCCTTTGCGATTGCTGTAAGGTGTATTAACGCCGTTATAACCAGTAGTTAAGCTGCCAATTTGATAGTATTTATAAAGTGATGAATCGGTCAGGTTATTTCGTTCATTAAATTTAAACGCCGCAGACAAAGTCAGATCTTTAATGCTCTGATCGGTCAGTTTTAAATCGCCGTGAGTAGTTTCTACGACACCGTTAAGCCCCGAACCCAAAGCAGCACCGGCTTGCATCAGATTGATGGTGGTTCTTGGTTCTACAATTCTGGTAGGCGCAAAACTGTCGTTCTGACTGTTATAACCATAAGAAAAACCACCAACCAGCTTGGTAGCCGAGCTGAAGTTATAACCTCCGTTCAGATTGGCCTGATGCAGCGAATTGGACGGTGCAGTGCTGATATTGTTATTGACATAACAGCCACTGCCGCTACAAGTACTTGCCGCTGTGGCGATCGGGTTTTGCCAGCTGACAGAATTAAAATCATCATGAAACAAAGAGCCATAATAACCGGCACTCAGATAAGCTTTGTCACCGGTCCAGTGCAACATGCCGTTGATGTTGTCGGTAGTGTAACTGGTCGGATTCAGCAAAAAGTTGATTGCTTCGCCTCTGCCGGTTGAACTTCCGGTCAGACTGACTCCCCCTTGAGAGCCGGTTCCTATTAACTTGGCGCCCGATTGTTCTAGATGGTTGTAATCCACTTGGGCGCTGAGCGATTCAGAGAACTGATAGGTGGCGCTGAAAGGTGCATTGCGGCGAATGCTGGATTCTTTTTCAGTATGAAATTTGTTCAGCTGATTCGCAGAAAGATTTCGAGAACTTGAATTAACCGTACCAAAATCATTCGGCAGATTAAAAACATTGCCGCCTACTGAACCCTGAAAAGGGGTCTGAAAACTATCGGTAATATTATGCTGCAGTTCGTCATAGCCAAAACTGAAACTCCATTTACCCTGGTCGGCTACCTTGCCATTAAACGAGCGCGAGGTGGTACCGATATTGCGTCCGTCCAGCCACCAGCGCAGCGCGCTGTTTTTATTATCATAGCTGTCACCACCGGCCAGACTGAAACTGCCAATCCCATAAAAACCTTCCTGATTCAGGCCATTGTATTCACCAAATTTGGCTGAACGCTGACTGGTGTATAAGGCACCAAATTCAATTTTGTTTGCCGGGTGAGTCAAACCGTATAACTCACTATCGGTTTCATCGGCAAAGGCATGAAACGGTAATGCAACCGAGCTTAATAAGGCGCAACGTAATGCCAGTACCAGAGGTCTGACTGTATTGTTTTGCTGACGAGTTTTCATGATAGTCTCCGGTTTCGCCGATTAACGTTGTAACAAGGCACCAGCCGGATGATTGGATCCATGCACCATGTTGTGACAATTGGTACAGGCTCTCCCTGCGTAATTCTCACTGGGCAATGCTGTCAAACCTGCTTGTGCACCTGCGGCATTACCAGCAGCAGGCACCTTACTGTTATGCGCGCCGTCATGACATTCCTGACACAGAAACGGTGAGCGTGATTTCAGTAACGGCGTGATATTCGAACCATGCGGTGTATGGCAAGTGCTGCAGTCTTCGGTAACCGGCTGATGCTCCCACAGAAAAGGCCCGCGCTTCTCGGCATGACAGGTGTAACAAGTTTCATTGACTGTGTTTTTATTCATCAGTTTGGCTGACTGAGAACCATGTGGATTGTGGCACTCGGCACAAGCCACTTTGCCTTCAACGATAGGATGATGCGAAAACTTGTGGGTCTGGGCTCTTTGCTCTTTATGACAGGTAAAGCAAACTTCTGGCTGAGTAACTTTATCTCTCACTTTATCGTGCGAAGTATGAGTCTCGTGGCAAGAAGTACAGGACAAATCATTGACCTGATGTGCCCCGCCCTGCCAATGC